>JBDHVF010000153.1:0-12408 GCA_039809605.1 Polyangiales bacterium
GTCGCACGCTCGCCGACGCCGTCGCGGATGCGTCGCACGCTCGCCGACGACGTCGCGGGTGCGCCGCGGCTCTGCGGAGCCGCGGCTGGTCTCTCGCTGCCACCGTCGCGATCGAACCGCGCTTCGAGCGCGGCTGCATCGGGAACGCGCCCCCTACCAACCACGGCCAATGCGCGACGGTGGTGAATGCGTGTCGTGATGCTGCTTCTCACTCCTTCCGACGCGTTGCGTCGGCGACGCGCACGAGGTCCCAGCGGCGCGTCTGCCAGTCGTCGATGGGCGCCACGAGCCCGAGCACCAGCGCGTTCTTGCCGTCGAGCGGGAGCACCGCGGTCGTGCCCGCCAGCGGCAGCTCCCCCCCCGCGGCCAGCGGGATGACGAACGTGTAGCTCACGCTCACCCCGCCGGGCACGCGCACGCCCGACCGTGGCTGCATCGGCGTGAGCCGCTGCACCATGCGCCCGGCCCTCGCGGCGTGCGCGGCGAGCAGGGCGCGCGCGTCACCCGCGGGCATGGTCTCGACGGCCACCGTGAGCAGCGAGATCAGCCGTCGCCCGCCGCCGCGACGGAACACCACGCCCGCGCCGGGGACCCGCGCCCACCCCGCGGGCACCTCCACGCGTTGCGCGAGCTTGGGGATCTCCGCGGTGACCATCCGCTCCGCGTTCGCGCGAACGCCTGCGAGCGCCGCGAGCGCCGCCATCATCGCGGCCAGCGTCGCCCACGACCACCAGGGGGCCGGCGTCGCGGTGGGCTCCATGCGCCGCCGCGTCGCCCACAGCGCCGCGCCCGTAACGAGCAGACCCGCGACGCCGACGAGCGGGAGCACCCCGGTCGAGCGCATCCACGCCTCTTGCGAGGGCCACACGAGCTCGACGGCCATGTAGATCGCGAACGCGAGCGCCAGCGCGCCGGGCCACCGAAGCCGTCGCCACGCGAGCGCCATCGCCAGCGCGGGCAACGCGTAGGCGAGGTACTGCGCGAAGAAGTGCGCGTCGATCTCCAGCGATTGTCGCGCGGGCGCGAGCAGCACCGTCCAGCGCGGCGAGGCGAGCGGGATCGTCGGGCGCGCGCGGACGAACGCCGCCAGCCCGCAGCCCGCGGCCGTGATCGAAGCGAAGCGCACGAGGGCAGGGTCCTCTCCGCGGCGGCGGGCCGTCGACGCGAGCGCGCTCCCGAGGCCCGCGAGCGCGGCGAACGCGACGAGGCCGCGCGCGGCGACCCACGGCCACGGCAGGTCGAGGTCGATGTCGAAGGGGTTGGGCTCGCCCGCGACGAGCGCCGCCGCGCGCGTGTCGGCGAGGGCGATGAGGTCGCCCCAGCTCCACCCGACGTGCGCGAGCTTGTCGCCGAGGGTGAGCGCGAGGCTGAGCGCGGCGCCCGCGGAGAAGGTCGCCACGGCGAAGCTCGCGGTCACGGGCAGCCGGGCCATCGAGCGGCTGGCCCATACGTAGAGCGCCGCGGGCAGGCCCACGTCGAGCACGCCGAGAAAGACGTAGAGGCAGATCTCGTCGAGCACGCGCGCGTCGTCGAGCGCGGCGCGCGCGTGGATCTGCAGCACCGCGAGCACCGCCGCGCCGCCGAGGATCGCGAGCCGCGCCGCCGAGGGCCACGCGGGGGAGCTCTTCTTGCCGAGGCGCAGCGTGGTCTGCTGGAGCAGCGACACCTGCGCCACCGACGCGAAGAGGATCACCAGCGCCGAGTGCGGCGTGGAGCGCGTGAACGCGAAGGTCTGGTGCACGTACTCGTAGACCAGCAGCCAGCCGAAGATCGAGAGGTAGAGCAGGCTCGCGGCCTCACCGCCATGCAGCCGTCGTCGCAGCGCGAGCACCGGCAGCGCCGCCACCTGCGCGAGCAGGAACCACCGCACCAGCGAGGCCGCCGTCGCGCGGGGGACGTCGTCCCAGAACCACCCGCGCCCCGCGGCGCTGATGGCCTTCGCGACGACGCCCACGGCCGGGTACGCGACGAGCTCGGGCGCCCACATGAAGAGCGCCGCGAGCGGCAGCGCGGCGACGACCAGCGGGGTGAAGACCCTGCCCGGCACGATGTCTCTCGCCGCGTCGGCGACGAGCCGCGTCGTCGAGATCACCTTGAAGATCGCGCCCGCCCCCACGAAGTACCACAGCGGCCAGAGGTATCCCGCGTACAGGTCGAGCAGCGGGCGCAGCGAGCGGGCGCCCGTCGCGATGCCCCCGCGCGCGCTGAGCCCGTACACATGGAGCGCCACGGCGGCGCCGAGCGCGACGACCATGATCCCCAGGCGAGGCCCTCGCTCACCCGCGGGCACGGTCGCCGCGCGTCGCGCGCGCAGGGCGATCGCGACGCCTGCGAGGCCGCCGAGCGCGCCGCCGAAAAGGAGCTTCCATCGCCCCATGCCCGTCGTTCCCGGTGAGAGCACGGCGGCGACGCAGCCCGCGCACGCGCTCGCGACGACCGTGGTGACGACGCCGAAGACCGCGTCGCGGCGGCCGGGCGCTGCGTGACGGCGCTCGCCCCACCACGCGACGGCCAGCACGATCAGGGGCGCGACGGACGAGAGGTGCGAGCGATCGAGCTCCATCACCGACGTGCCGAACACGAAGGCGAGAAAGAGCAGCGAGGCGACGAGCAGCGCGGCGCGGTTCGCGGCGGCGGCGCCGGTGAGCAGCGCGCCCCACGCGAAGCCCACGGCCGCGGGCCAGAGCGCGAGCGACCACGCGGCCACGGGCTTCGCGCCCACGGTGACCGCGGGCCACTGCCAGAGCATCGAGACCGGCGCGAGGAGCGCGAGCGCCAGCGCGATCAGGTAGGCGGCGCGCGAGGTCGCGAGGGCCTCCTCGGGGAGCTGGCTCCAGTCGACGCGGTCGGCGCGGTAATTGGGCCAGAAGAAGCCGGTCCAGAGGCGCTGCAGCGCGAGCGCGCGCGGCTTCTTGCGCCAGTGATCGAGCGTGGTGCGGGCGCGCACGGTGACGGGACGCGCGTTCATCCACCCCTCGGCGCGCGCTCGCACCCGTTGCAGCGACCTCGCCTGCGCGGGGAACGCCGACGCGAGCGCGTTGCCCAGCTTGCGCCCCGAGCGGATGTCCGACGCGATGCTCATGGCGCCCTCGCAGGCCAGGCGGCACCAGGCAGGCCCGAGAGAATGAGGCCGAGTCGCGGCGAACGGCCTGCGTCGGTGGACATGATCTGCAAGGGCAGCATCGGGCGTGCCCGCGGAGGTGTCGGGAAGGTGCGCGGCGCAGCGGATGCGCGAGCGCTACTTCGGCTCGGGCTTCTTCTTGCGCGGGCCGTTGGACATGAACTCGATGACCGAGGCGAGCTCGTCGGCGAGGGTGGGGTCGCGCTCGGCCATGTTCGACAGCACGCCGTAGTAGGCGAGGAACGCCTCCCACGCCTCGGACTCGGCCTGCCCGGCGGTATCCTGCGCGAGCGTGAGCCCGGCCTGGAGCTCCTCGACGAGGGGGTTCATCGTGGCGGTGAGGGCCTGATCGGCGACCATCCCGTCGAGCGGGATGTGCTTGAGCTTCACGTCGTAGCGCACCGCGAGGTCGTGCACGCGCCGAACGTGGGGCTCCGCGCCGAGCCTCGCGTGCAGCAGCCGCCTGCGGCTGTCGGCGTCGAGCGTGACGCCGAACGCGCGGAGCTTCGCGATCACCTCCCGCAACTGCTCGTGGAGCTGCGCGAGCGCCTTCGGCGTGGGGACGTTGTCGCCTACCTTGTTCTCCATCGACATCCTCCTGCGCGAGCACGTTGCTTCGCGCGTCACCCGCGGAGCGTTCCGGTCGCCCGGTGCGAAGGTGCGGGTCGAGGACCCGAAGCCTTCGGGTGGGCGACGCCGCGGGTTCGAGCGCCGCCCCCAGGTGCTTGATGTGTCGACGGCGAAGATTTTCAGAAGCGCGGACGATTATTTCGGGTGGGCGACCCGAAGCGATCGGGTCGGGGAGGCGAAGCGATCGGGGCGGCGACCACGTCGACACCGCGGGAAGGAGGGAGTGGGAGCGCCGTCAACGCGGGGAACGACCAGTAGCCTTGCGGGCTGCCGGTGCGGCGGGAGGCGGAGTGTGACGCGGTTGCAATTCTGGCGCGGAAGGCCGAGCGCCGATCGACTCCACGAGCTCCGGCTCTGCGAACTCGCAACCCTCGACCTTGCGAAGTTGGTCGGCGAGCTCGATCACGTCGACCACCCCACTGGCACGGCGCGCGACGACCCGTAGGTTGGTCGCGAAGTGAAGTTCCTGCACCGTCGTGACGTCGTGCGCCGCGAGGAGCGCGTCGACCTCGTCGCGGCTCAGGGCATCAGAAAACTTCACGACGAGGCGGTTCGGTGCGAGCACGACTCGGCCCCCCGGGCGCTCGAGCACGAGGGCGGTGGGCTCGTGCTCCGTGCCTGTCCACGTGCGGCGGGGAACGAGATGCCAGCCCGCCTTGCGAAAACGCTGGGCGTCGTCGCGGTCGCCCGGCCATTCGATCGCGTCAGGAGCGGAGTCGCGCGCGGAACGAACCGCAAGCAGATCGTCGTGCTCGACGACTGTCACGGGCTTTTTGTTCCGGCGGTAGTACGTCCGCTCCATGGAGCCTCGGCGAAAAACCTACCACACGAACAGATGCGACTGCGCGATGCAGGAGCCACCAGGGCCTGACGGCTCCAAGTGCTCCCGAGTCACCGCACCGCGCTGGAGGCGTTGATACGCCCGTATCCCATCTCTACGTGGAAGCCATCGGAATTGTACGTCACGCCGCCGACCTTGCTGCAGGTCGTGCGGAGCCGGTCGCCGACCTCCTGCCACGTGAGGTTCGGTTCTCGCGCGAGCACGAGCGCTCCCACACCAGCGGCAAGTGGAGCGGCGAAGCTGCACCCGGTCATGACCCCGTAGCCGCTCGAGGTCGTGCTGTACACGTCGACGCCGGGCGCTACGAGTGCGAGGTGGGAGCCGTACGCGGCGCCGTCGTAGCCGTCGACGTGGTTGGAGCGGGCGACTGCGATGACGTGTTTGTGCGACACGACCTCGTCGAGCGTGATGTCGACCCTGGCGTTGCTCGCGGCCCAGAACACCGGGCATCCGCGTCCACCGCGTCCGTTCTTGGTGGCGTACTCGAGGGCGAGTTCGAGCACGGTCGAGAGCTGCCAGTCGGCGGTGTTCGGTCCGAGGCTGCTGACGATGACGTCGGCGCCTTGCGTGGGAACTGCCTTCTTGTCTTCGAGCGTGGGGTTCGCCGCGTACGAGACGGCGCGGGCCAGGGTCACCTGCGTGCCCACCTGATCGTCGAGGCACGCGATCGGGATCAACTCGCTGTCAGGCGCGGCCCCGCAGCCGCCGATCTTGTTGGCCCTCGCCGCCGCCATGCCGCAGCAGAACGTGCCGTGCTCGCCAGCAGGGAAGCTCCTCCGCGACTGCCGCGTGAGTGCGACGAACTGCGCGGGGTTGGCGCCGTTGTCTTGGAACCATCCACCGCGCCGGATGGCGGCCTTCAGGTCGGGGTGCTCCACGTTCATCCCGTTGTCGATGACCGCGATGCGCGTGTTTTTCCCTCGGGTGCGGTTCCATGCATCTTCGATCCGCGCGTCGGCGCCTGCCACGCCGCCGTTGGCGCCGGTGTTGTTCCACTGCCATTGATAGTGATAGTGGGGATCCGTAGGGGTCCAGCGTCCGGTGAGGGGTTCGATGAAGATCGGCTCCACGAGGGCGAACGCGCGCGGCGGATCTGCGAGCAGTGAGCGGAGATGCGCGAACGACTCGCCCTCGTCGGACACGAGTTGTGCGATCACCCCGTCAGGAACGAAGGGGAGCATCGCCTTGGCGACGAGGCGGTGCTCGCGCAGAAGCGGCTGCACGCGATCGAGCGCGATGGGCTCCCCGAATTGAATGAACACCGTGTCTGTGAGCAGGCGCACCGAGCCCGCGACCGGGAGCGCTAGCGCACCCGCGGTGCGACGGAGCGAAGGCGCTGCGTCAACGACACTCGCCGGGAGCCTCGTCCACGAGCCCGGGCGAGCGCCGCGCAGGGCCTCGATAGGCGCAGAACCATTGCGCGCATCGAGTTCGGCGAGGAATTCGTCGAGGCGCAGCAACGCCTTCGAGGACTCGGGCGAAGACGCTGCGGACTGCTGCACGGCAGGGCGGATCTGCGTGCGGAGGTAGGTGGCCCACCGGTCAGGGAAGAGTCCTACGTGAGGCCAGTGGAACTCCCATGGGCCGTCGATGAGGTATTCCACTTCGCGCCGAAGCTCAGGCTTGTGTCGGAGCGCGGGCCGCACGTCGACGAAGACTTCGCGAGTCATGCGCCAGAGGGAGCGGCCTTCTTTGCCTGCACGCGTCGCGGAGTCTGCCCCACCGAGCGCGCGTGTCGTGTCCTGCGTAGCGCGCACCGCCACAGTCGCCGCGTCGATCGTGACGTTGCGACGCTTGCCGCCGTATTTAAACGTCCAGTTCCCCGTCAGTTCGTCCATGGCAGTCTCGTCCCTCCAGATGAGTGCCTTCTCCACGTGTATATCTTCATCGACGCGACGCGGGAAGTTACTCGCGATGTCGCCGTTGCGTCCCCATGCAGAAGGCAGGACGCGCGATCCACGGCTTCGCCCGCTTGAGCCCACCCGCCGCCCGTAGTTCACTCCGCGCCACGATGCGCACCCGCACCGCGATCCTCTCGCTCGTGGCGCTCGCCGCCGCGGGCTGCGACGACGCCAGCCCCTCGACCGACACCACGCCCGACGTTCCCCTCGTGACCCCCGACGCAGACCTCGACGCGCCCGACGTCACCCTCGACCGCCCCACGACCGACGGCGCCACCGACGCAGCTTCGCCCGACGCGCCCACACCTCCGGGCTCGTGCTCGCAGGCGCGCGGCGCGGGCACCGCCGCGACCGACCGCCTGGTCGACGGCACCGCGATGACCTCCGTGACGGTGCTCGACCCGGCGAGCTGCCAGCGCACGTACCTCCTCACCACCACGGCGCCCCTGCGCGACGGGCAGCCCGCGAACCCGCGGCGGGTGACCGAGCGCGCGAGCTTTCCGACGGTGCGCACGCGCAACGACCTCTTCGACGCGCTCTACGCGCTCGCCCACGACGAGGCGCGCGAGAACAGCGTGAGCGCCATTCACGACGGGGCGTTCAACGACGGCAGCCCCATCGACTGCCCGCCCGGCGGGTGCTTCGAAACGGGCCGCCTCTGGACCTACGTCTGGACCCGCGACACCTCGTACTCGGTCGACCTCGCGCTCGGCGCGCTCGACCCCGTGCGCGCGCGCAACTCGCTCGAGTTCAAGCTCTCGGCCCGCCGCGGCGGAGGCAACCCCGAGGTCGTGCAGGACACCGGCACCGGCGGCTCGTACCCGGTCTCGACCGACCGCGTCGTGTGGGCGCTCGGCGCCTCGACGCTGCTGCGTTACCTCGACGGCGACGCGCGGACGGCCTTCGCCAGCACCGCGTTCGAAGCGCTGCGCAACACCGTCGACCGCGACCGCGCCGTGGTCTTCGACGAGGGCGACGGGCTCTACCGCGGCGAGCAGTCGTTCCTCGACTGGCGTGAGCAGAGCTACCCCTCGTGGACGGCGACCGACACCGCCCACATCGGCATGTCGAAGTCGCTCTCGACCAACGTGCTCCACTACGCGGCGCTCGACACCGTCGCGCGGCTCGCCGCGGCGCGCGGCGACGCATCGGCGACGCGCTACCGCACGCAGGCCGACGCGCTGCGCGCGGCCATTCGTACGCGCTTCTGGGACGCCGACGCGCGGCAGTTCAGGGCCTTCGTGACCACCGCGCTCGACCCCGCGCCGGTGCGCCGCTGGGACCTCCTCGGCTCGTCGCTCGCGGTGCTCCTCGGCGTGGCCGACGACGCGCAGGCCCGCGCCGCGGTCGAGACGTACCCCCACGCGGGCCGCGGCGGCGCGCCGGTGATCTGGCCGCAGCAGCAGTTCACGGCGATCTATCACAACCGCGCGATCTGGCCGTTCGTCACCGCGTACTGGCTGCGCGCGGCGCGGCAGGTGCGCAACGACGCCGCCGTCGACCGCGGCGTCACCGCGATGATGCGCGCCGCGGCGCTCAACCTCTCGAACATGGAGAACCTCGAGTTCGTCACGGGCTCGCCCCGCGTCGAAGAGGGCGCGACCTCGGGGCCCGTGGTGAACTCGCAGCGCCAGCTCTGGAGCGTCGCGGGCTACCTCTCGATGGTGCACGACGTGATCTTCGGCGTCGAGGTGAGCGACCAGGGGTTGCGCGTGCGTCCGTACGTCACCCGCGCGATGCGCAACACGGTCTTCGCCAACGCCGACGCGATCGTGCTCAACGACTTCGTGATCCGCGGCAGGCACCTCACGGTGACGGTGAGCCTCCCCGCGCGCGGAGAGGGCCGCGCGGGCGCGTACGCCGTGGGCGCGGTGCGCGTGAACGGGCGCGACGCGGGCGACGTGATCGACCCGGCGGCGCTCCCCACGCAGAGCGCCGTCGAGGTCACGCTGGTCGACACGCCCGAGGCCGGCGCGCGCATCACCGACGTGACCGACGTGAGCGACTGGAGGTCGCTCTTCGGCCCGCGCACCCCGTCGGTCACGCGCGTCGACGTCGACCCTTCGAACGGGCGGCTGCGCCTCGCGCTCGACCCCGGCGGAGAGACCCCCGCCGACGTGCGCTTCAACGTCTACCGCATGGGCGCGCTCGTGGGGCGCGACCTGCCGGGCACGACCAGCTCGTGGACCGACCCCGAGCTGCGCGACGGGGCTGCTCCGAACGGCTGCTACACGGTGGAGACGTACTTCGCGTCGTCGCGCAACCACTCGCAGCGCTCGCAGCCCGCGTGCTGGTGGGGGCGCGACGGCCACCTCGCGCGCTCGGTGCTCGCGTACGACTTCGAGCACGTCGGGGGCTCGGCCGCGAGCGACCACGGGCGCTTTCACTACGAGAACTGGGGCGACGCGGGCCACTCGCTCACGGTGCCGTACCTGCGCCCCGACGCCGCGGGCGACCACCTCATCCAGCTCGTCGCGGGCAACGGGAGCGGCGGGTTCACCACGGGCGTCACGTGCGCGGTCAAGCGCGTGCGCGTGCAGGAGCTCCCCTCGGGCGCCGACGTCGCCGCGGGCTACGTGATGATGCCGCAGGCGGGCGACTGGGACACGTGGCGTGGCTCGTCGTTCGTGCGCGCGCGCCTCGACCCCTCGCGCGCGTATCGCATCGTGATCGACGGCGACGAGCGCGCGGTGAACATGTCGTCGTTCGCCCACTTCGAACGCTACACGGGCGGCACGGGCGGGCGCGCGGGCGCGTTCGACCGCGTGAACGTCTCCGAGGTGCGCGTGCTCCCGCTGCACGGGGGCGTCGGGCCTGCGGTCTCGCTCGGCGGCGCCGCGGCGCTCGACGACCTCGGCGCCGACGCGAGGCTCTCTGTGGGCGTTCCGGCGGGCGACAGTGACGCCGTCGCGATGCGCTTCGACGAGGGCTACGTCTACGCCGCGGCGCGCGTGTCGTCGCTCGCGATGAACGACGCGCGCCCCTACGTCTTCTACTTCGAGACGCGCAGCGGAGCCGATCGCTTCGGCGCGCCCATCACCCGCGCGGGCGTCACGTACCTCGACCAGACCCCGACGGTGCCCTTCGAGGCGCAGTGGGCGCTGCTGGTGCGTCGTCGCAGCGACGCGGGCGACGGCGCGGGCCCGTACAACGGCCTCTTCCGCTGGGACGGCGCCCGCTGGGTGCGCGCGCTGCGCTTTGTCGAGGGGCGCGACTTCTGGGTGGGCACCGACGCGGGGCGCACGCTGTCGGTGAGGCTGCCTCGCGCGCAGCTCGGGCTGCCCGCGCGCGTGCGCGTCGCGGGCCACGCGGTGCAGGGCGGCGGCCTCTACAACGCCACGGTGCCCGCCGGGCACCAGCCCTGGACGAGCGGCCGCGCGACGGGCTTCTACGAGGTCGAGCTCACGCCCGCGACGCCCGCGCGCTCGTGGACGGCGCGCTGATCACCGCGCGAGGAAGGCGTCGAGGAGGCGCCGCGCGATCGAGAAGCGCGGCGGGAGGATGGGCAGCGCGTCGCGCGTGAACCACCGCGCGTCCTCGAGCTCCCCGTCGCGGGGCGACGGGTCGCCGCCCGCGTGGCGCGCGGTGAAGCCCACCATGAGCTGGTGCGGAAAGGGCCACGGCTGGCTCCCCGCGTACTCGACCTCGTCGAGCTCGACGCCGGTCTCTTCGCGGGCCTCGCGGCGCACGCAGTCTTCGAGCGTCTCGCCGGGCTCGACGAAGCCCGCGACGAGGCCGTAGCGCCCCGCGGGCCACGCGGCCTGCCGCGTGAGGAGCACCCTCCCCGCGCCGTCGTACACGAGCGTGATCGTGCACGGCGACACCCGCGGGAACCACTCGTGCTTGCACGTCGGGCACCGCTTCGCGCGGCGCGCGGGGTCGCCCGAGGGCTCGGTGGCGTGGCCGCACTCGCCGCAGAAGCGCGTGGTGCGGTCCCAGTGGCGGATCTGCGTGCCGTACGCGGCCATGGCCTGCTCGGCCGGCGGCAGGAGCGCGAACGCGCCGCGCAGCCCCTCGGCGCGCAGGCCCGCGGGGAGCTCGACGCCCGCGGGCACCTCGCCCACGAACGCCGCGACGCCGTGGAGGGCGCCGAGCGCGTGCACGCTCTCGGGCGCCACGCCGAGGCGCGACGGGTCGTCGACGAGCGCGCACCCGCCGCCCTCGCGCTCGGCCATAACCAGCTCGCCGCCGCGCACGAGCACCTGCGCGGCGCGCGCGGGCAGCGGCTCGGGCACGGGGCCGCACGCGGGCGCGAAGCCCTCGGGCGACGGGGCGGTGGCGCGGATCACGACGCCGCGCGGGCGTGCTTCTCGATGAGCCGTCCGACGCCCGGCACCGCCGCCTCGACGTGCTTCTTCGCCTCGGGGCGCAGCCTCTCGTACGCGCCCTTGAGCGAGGCGTGGCGCGTCTTGCGCGCGCGGTCGTCGGTGATGGCGAGCAGCGCGTCGGCGATCTCGCCCTTGCGCGACGTGAGGTAGTCGGGGATGGACCTGCCCGCGCCCTTCGTGGCGTGGTCTTGATAGAAGGGGTCGAGGCGGGTGGCGAAGTCGTCGAGCAGGCCGTCGATCGTGTCGGGGATGATCCCCGGCTTGAACGACTTGACCACCTTGAACGCGCCCTTGATCGCGAGCCCCGAGAGCCCGCTCTTCGAATCGACCTCGGCGTCGAGCAGCGCCTCGGCGTCGCGCACCACCTGCTGGCGGCGCGAGGGATCGGTCAGCACGGACTTGAGATCAGCCATCGGATCAGTACCTCTCGCAATGAAGGGGTTTGCCTAGCGGTGCCAGGGCACGTCGAGGCCCGCGGCGGAGCCCATCTCGTAGCGCTGCAGCCCCGACGCCGTCGCGACGTAGACGTCGGTGCACGACAGCGCCCCGGCGCCGAACTCGATGTTCGCGGGCGCGTTGAGCCCCGTGAGCAGGTCGTCGGTGGTGGCCCCGTCGGGGGAGATGCGCACGAGCCTGCCCTCGCGCTGGTCGGTCACGTACGCGGCGCCCGTCGCGTCGAACGCCAGCCCGTCGGGGTTGCCGAGGCCCTGGGCCACCATGGTGCGCATGGCCTCCATGCCGTCTTGCACCGTGAGCCGCCAGAGCACGCCCGTGGCGTAGCTGTCGACGTAGAGGTCGCCGTTGTAGAACGCCACGCCGTTGGCCTGACGGATCGTGGTCATCGTGACCTGGTTGCGCGCGCCGTCGGGCGTGAGGCGGTACACGTGCCCGCCGCCGAAATCGCTGTAGTAGAGCGACCCGTCGGGGGCCACGGTGAGCCCGTTGGGCTGCCCCGCGCTCGCGTAGAAGGTCGTCGCCATGGGGGGATCGGCCGAGACGTCGACGACGTGGATCGTGCGCGTGGCGGGCGATCCCACGTAGAGCCGGTTGCGCGCGGGGTCGAGCGCGAGGCCCCACACCGTCGACGCGCCCGTGATGCGGACCCACGCGTTGGTGCGCGTGCCGTCGGGGGTGATGCGCCCCACGCCGTTCGGCTGGCTGTAGTAGATCGTCCCGTCGCGCGCGATCACCAGGCCCTCGGTGTTGCCCGTGCTCGCGAGCGAGGGGCGCCCGTCGCCGCAGCGCGTGGCGGGCGCGTCGGAGGGCGCGTCGGGCTGCGCGTCGTCCGACGCGTCGGAGGCGTCGCTCGGGGGCGCGTCGCCGGGGGGCACGTCCGAGGGCGGCGCGCCGCCGTCGGCGGGGGGCGTCGTGGCGTTGTCGCCGCAGGCCGCGAGCGACGCGCAGAGCATGAGCAAGAGCGAGCAGCGCATCAGGGGGGCCGCGTTGTCGCGCCATTCACAACGGAAAGCAAGGGTGAGCGCCGTTGCCTCCACGCGGCCGATGCAAGTACCCTCCGCGCCACGATGAACCGTTGGACCTTGCTTGCGCTCGCTGCGGCCCTCGCGGCCGCGTGCTCCCGCCCCTCGG
>JBDHVF010000154.1:0-12363 GCA_039809605.1 Polyangiales bacterium
CCTCGCCGAAGGCCACGGTCACCTCGCCCGCCTGCGCGCGCGCCTGCCACCCGAGCGTCGCCGCCGCGCACGCGGCCACGGCGCCCGCGAGCGCATAGCCGCGCCACGCGCGCGCCCGGCTCCGCGGGGCCTCGTGGGCGACCACGCGCTCGACCACGCGGTCGGCGAAGCCGTCGGGCACCCTCACGTCAGGGCGGTGGGCGTCGAGCGCCTCGCGAAAGAGCTCGTCGTCGGTCATGGCGCGGCCTCGTCGTGGCGCCGCTCGCCGAGGGCCTCGAGCAGCACGGCCTTCGCGCGCGAGAGGCGCGAGCGCACGGTGCCGACCTCGACCCCCAGCGCGGCGGCGATGTCTTCGTAGCTCATGTCGTGCTCGGTGCGGAGCAGCATCGCGGCGCGCTGGTCGGGCGCGAGGCGCTCCATGGCCGCGGCGAGGCGAGCGCGGCGCCGCGCGGCGTCGAGGGCGTCGCCGGGGTCTTCGTGCGGGGCCTCGTGCGTGTCGCGAATGGCGTCGAGCGGGATCACGTTGCGCGCGCGGCGCGCGTGGTCGATGGCGACGCGCGTGGCGAGGGTGGCGAGCCACGTCGAGAAGCGCGCGGGCCCCGCGGGGTCGAACGCGTCGAGCGACTGGAACGCGCGCGCGAACGACTCCTGCGCCACGTCGGCGAGGTCGGCCGAGCTGCGCCCGAGCACGCGCGCCGCCACCGAGAACACGAGCGCCTGGTGGCCCTCGACGAGCGCGCGGCACGCGGCCGGGTCGCGGCGCATCGCGCGCCGGAGCGTCACTTCGTCGGGTCCCGCGGGTGCCATCGGCGCGTCCGGGAGGTTGCACGCGGCGGGGCAGAAAAAGTTCCCACAAAAAAGTGACGTGCCCTGTCGCTCCATTGCCTCGCGCCTCGCATCGGCTATTCACGTGACGCCGTGAGCGGAGACGCCCCGAGCCTGCGCCCCTACCAGCGCGACGCCGTCGACGCGGTGCTCTCCGCCCGCCGCCGCGGCACGCGCCGCATGGTCGTGTGCCTGCCTACCGGCGCGGGCAAGACCGTGGTCTTCGCCCACCTCGCCCGCCTCGCGACGCGTCCCGTGCTGGTGATCGCCCACCGCGAGGAGCTCCTCTCGCAAGCCCGGTCGAAGCTCGAGCGGGCGCTCGGCCCCGGCGCCGTCGTCTCGATCGAGCAGGGCGCGCGGCGCGCCGACGCGGGCGCGAGGGTGGCCGTGTGCTCGGTGCGCTCGCTGCGCCCCGAGCGCCTCGCGAGGCTCGTGGCGGGGCGCGAGCCGGGGCTGGTGATCTACGACGAGTGCCACCACGCGGCGGCCGACGACAACCTCCGCGTGCTGCGCGCGCTGGGGTGCTTCGAGCCCGACTGGCCCGGCACCCTCGTGGGCTTCACCGCCACCACGGCGCGCGGAGACGGCCGCGGCCTCGACGACGTCTTCGAAGAGATCGTGTACGCCCGCACGCTGCCCGAGATGGTGGCCGACGGATACCTCTGCCCGCTGCGGGGCTACCGCATCGCCACGGGCGCCGACCTCACGCGCGTCTCGGGCGGCGGCGCCGACTTTCGCGACGACGAGCTCGCCGAGGCCGTCGACATCGAGGAGCGCAACGCCCTCGTCGCGCGCTCGATTCAAGAGCTCGCGCGCGACCGCCGCACCATCGCGTTCTGCGTGACGGTGGCGCACGCGCGCAACCTCCGCCGCGCGCTGCGCGCCCTCGGGGTGCGCGCGGGGATGGTCTACGGCGAGATGCCCGCCGACGAGCGGGCCGCGACGCTGCGCGACTTCGCCGAGGGGAGGCTCCAGGCGCTCACCAACGTGGCGGTGCTCACCGAGGGCTTCGACGACCCGGGCGTGTCGTGCGTGGCGATGGCGCGGCCGACGCGCTCCGAGGGCCTCTACGCGCAGTGCGTGGGGCGCGGCACGAGGCTCCACCCCGAGAAGCGCGACTGCCTCGTGCTCGACTTCGTCGACGCGTCGTCGCTGAGCCTGTGCACGCTGCCGTCGCTCCTCGGCATGCCGCGCGACCTCGACCTCGAGGGGCGCGACGCGCGCGAGGCGCAGCGGTTCTTCGAGCAGCTCGCGTTCGACCACCCGTCGTTCGAGGTCGAGGCCGGCGCCATCACGCTCGACGAGATCAAGGCGCGCGCCGAGGCCTTCGACCCGCTCACGCAGGAGGTCGACCTCGAGGTGCGCGCCGTCTCGCGCAACGCCTGGGCGTCGCTCGGGCGCCACGGGCTCGCGCTGCACTTCGAACGCGCGCCGGGGCGTCTCTCCGAGGCGCTGGTGCTCTCTCGCCCCACGCGAGGGCGCCGCTGGGAGGTCACGCTCGACGGCTCCGTGGTGGAGCGCTTCTCGACGGTCGAAGAGGCCGTGCAGGCGGTCGACTACGAGGTGCACCGGCTGGGTCGCGCCGTCGAAGCCTCTGCGCGAGAGGGCGCCGCGTGGCGCAGGGCGCCGGTGACCCGCGAGCGCGCCGAGAGGCTCGCGCGCGCGAAGGTCGGCGCGCGCCCGCCGACGAACGCGGGCGAGGCCGCGGCGCTGGAGGCGTGGGCGATCGTGACGGCGCGGGGCTCAGCACCGCCGCGGGGGAATCGCGGTCACGGGGCAGGCGCGCCGGGCGCCGCGCGCACGCAGCGAAAGCCGAGGCAGGGGTAGACGTCCGTCGCGTCGTGGGCCATGCGCGAGGCCGCGCGGAGCAGGAGCGCGTTGTTGTCGTCCCACGAGCCGCCGCGGGTGGTGTGGCCCGCGACGCGGGTCAGCACGACGACGGGGTTGGTCTCCGCGACGGGCACGTCGGTGTAGAGGCTCCAATAGTCCGCGGTCCACTCGGTGACATTTCCGCTGAGCTGCGCGACCCCGAAGACCGAGCGGTCGATCATGTACGTAGGGTCGTCGACGCCGCAGGTGCCGTCGGGCTTGTCGGGATAGCCGAGCCAGCAGACATTGTTGACGCGAGGGGTGTCGCCCCACACCCACGCGCGCCCGTCGTCGCCGCGCGCGGCGCGCTCCCACTCGGCTTCGGTCGGGAGCCGGCCGCCGTCCCACACGCAGAAGGCCTGCGCGGTGTACCAGTCCACACAGTTGACGGGGTCGCCTTCCATGCTGAAGGGCGACGACGTCCAGTTGCAGCGTCGGCCGCTCGGGCCGGGCGGCTCGGTGACGGCGCCGTCCCACGGAACGAGCGCGCCGCCGGGGTAGCGCACCGCCCCCGAAGGCGCGGGGTGACCGGCGGCCCAGAACCGACGGAAGCGCGCGACGGTGACCTCATAGGTGTCCATGGCGAACGCGTCGACCGTGACCGTAGGCCGTGTCGGAGGCGCGTCGAGCGCGAGGGGGTCGCCCATCGTGATCGTCCCGCGCGGCACGACGACCTCGCCGCAGCCGGGGGCCCACGAGGGCGAGCAGCTCCGCGCGTGCGACACCGCGCCGTCGGGCATGGTCACGTCGGCGCCCGCGTCCGCGCTCCCCTCGCAGACGCCTGCGCGGCAGGCCGCGCCGCCCGGGCACACCTGCCCGCACCCTCCGCAGTTGGAGCCGTCGTCGGCGGTGTCGAGGCACGCCCTGCCGCAGAAGGTCTGGCCCGCGGGGCACGAGGGGGGCGCCGCGCATCGCCCGCGGTCGCACACCTCGCTCGCCGCGCAGCGCGTGCTGCACGTGCCGCAGTGGTACGGGTCGGTGGCCACGTCGGCGCAGTATCCGCCGCAGCCGGTCAGGCCTGTTGCGCACGCCCCCGAGGGCGCGTCGACGGGGGCGCTCGCGTCGAGCGGCCCCGCGGAGTCGTCGCTCATCGCGTCGCGCGAGGGGTCCGCCGCGCCGTCGCTCGCGGCGTCGAGCGCGTCCGTCGCTACGTCGACCGCGTCTGTCGTGACGTCCGTCGAGGCCTCTCGCGGCGCGTCGCGAGGCGCGTCGACGGGCGCCGCGGCCGCCTCGGTCGCGTCGTCGCTCGCGTCGCGCACGCGGGCCGCGTCGACGACGGTCGTCACGTCGTCGCGGCCGCTCGATGAGGCCGCGGGGCGCTCGCCCCCGACGCAGCTCGCGATCAGCGGGAGCAGCAGCGCAAGCGCGCGGAGGCCGAGAGAGGAGCGGACGCGTGCGCGCGACATCGATGATCGTTCATAGGAGACTCGAGCGAGCGCGTCGATGTGATCGCGGAGCCGCAGGTGTGTCGTATGAAGTGATCGCGAGACCGCAGGTGCGTGCGACGTGCCGCGAGGACGAGACTGCGCAGCGCGCGTCGATGCGAACGCGACGTCGCGGTGGTGTGCGAGGATGCGATCACGAGACCGCAGGTGGGCTCGACACGCCCGCGGGCGCGCGGCTACCGTCGCGCCCCACGATGAAGGCGACGAAGCCCGTGACGATCTACAAGGGGCCGACGCGTCAGGCGAGCGTGCTCGCGCTCGACCCGACGGGCCTGCGCCTCGCCGCGGGCGACTGGTCGGGCGCGGTCACGCTCTGGTCGCACGACGACGCGAAGCCGCGGTGGTCGCGCGGCCTGGGCACCGGGCGCGTGGCCTTCGTGGCGTTCGCGGGAGGCGCCGTGGTCGCGGGCGTCGAGGGTGGCGACCTCGTGACGCTCGACGCGGAGACGGGCGACGCACGCTCGGCCTGCTCGAACGTCGCGCTCGTCAACTGCCACGGCGCGGCGCACGTGCAGGGCGCGCTCGTCGTGGTGTCGGGTCAGGGCCCGGGGTGGAGCGGCACGACCTTCCTCACGCTCGACGGCGCGACCCGCGCGCGCGTCGAGGACGCGTGGGTCACCGGCGCGCACGACGAGACCGTGTGGCTGCGGCACGCGCGCGTGGCCGCGAGGGGCGGCGCGGTCGAGCGCATCGAGCTGCGAAGGTGCTCGCTGCGGTCGGGCGAGGTCGAGGCGACGGCGGACCTCGGACGCTTTCTGCCGCGCGCGGCGCACGGGCCGACGGGGGTGATGGTCGGTCACGCGCTCGACGACCACAGCGTCGCGGAGTTCCGCGCGCTCGACGAGCCCCCGCGCGTGCTCGGCAAGGTGACCGTGGGGAGCTTCGACATCGCGCCGTGGCGCTTCTCGCCCGACGGCGCGCGCGTCGCGTGCTCCGCCGCGGGCACGCAGCCGCGCGTGATCGACGTGCGCGCGCTCACCCTCACGCCCGTCGCGGGCAGGCACACGAAGCCCGTCGGCGACTTCGCGTGGAGCCCCGACGGCGCGACGCTCTACTCCGCGGGGTGGGACCGCACCGTGCGCGCGTGGCGCGTCGGGGCGTGAGACGCACCGCCCCTCGCCCGCGCCCTCGCCGCTCTCGGTCACATCCTTCAGCCGCCCGAAGTCGTCGTACTCGTACGCGAACGACAGCCCCGCCGCGCCTCCGTACGCCGACCCTCGCGACACCACCTCGCCGTACGCGTCGTAGCGCTGCGTCACGGCACGTGGCGGACGCGCGACGGAGACGCCGCCGGTACGCTGGGAAGACCGCGACGCGCGAGCGGCGCGGGCGAGATCGGGACGCGGCCGGTACGCGGGGAAGACCGCGACGCGCGAGCGGCGCGGGCGGGATCGGGACGTCGACGGCCCCGCCGCGGACGCGCGACGGAGACGCCGCCGGTACGTGGGGAAGACCGCGACGCGCGAGCGGCGCGGGCGAGATCGGGACGTTAGCGAGGGCGATCTTCGAGAACGTAGCGGACGGCGCTCCGGAAGCGTCGGGAGGTCACGAGCGTTCGGGTGCTTCCATGGCGCGCCCAGACGGGCTGGTCGTGCGAGACGCCGCCCTCGGTGCGAAGGAGGCGGGTCGCCCACTTCTTCAGGTAGGTCCCGACGGCTTCGGCCTCCGCGGCGGCCGTGACCACCACGTGGACATGGTCGGCGTGGACCGAGAGCGCGTGGATCGTCCACTCTCGGTGCGCACAGCTCTCTCGGATGGACCGCGCGACGAGGGAGGCTCGCGCGGGATCGAAGAAGAGCGCCCGCGCGCGCATCCGCTCGGCGCACCAGCCCCACAGCGCGCGCGACGGCGGCCGATGAGCCGGACCATCGCCGTGGCGATGCCAGCCACGATCGTCGCCCGGGAGCCATGTGCCGTACGGGTGGAACGTGAGGTGGTAGCCGAGGGGCCAGAGACGAGACGCGTCGTGTTCCATGGGCGCGTTATCGGGAGGCGCGCGAAAAAGGTTGCGTGCGAGTCTCGCCCGCGCCGCTCGCGCGTCGCGGTCTTCCCCGCGTACCGGCCGCGTCTCGATCTCGCCCGCGCCGCTCGCGCGTCGCGGTCTTCCCCGCGTACCGGCGGCGTCTCCGTCGCGCGTCCGCGGCGGAGCCGTCGACGTCCCGATCCCGCCCGCGCCGCTCGCGCGTCGCGGTCTTCCCCGCGTACCGACGCCGACGACGCGACCGACCCCGTCAATGTGAGCGACGCTTCCAAGGCGCTCGACAGCCCTGCCCCTGCCCGACGCCGTAGCCCTCTCGAAAGCACTGGAGTGCTTCGCCAATGACTTCGAAGTCCCTCGGCGAGCACTCCAATGCTTCACCTTCGACTTCGAAGTCCCTCGGCGATCATTCCAATGCTTCACCCTCGACTTCGAAGTCCCTCGGCGAGCACTCCAGTGCTTCACCTTCGACTTCGAAGTCCCTCGGCGAGCACTCCAGTGCTTCGGCTGCGACACCGATGTCCCAACCGGAGCACTCCAGTGCTTCGGCTGCGACATCGATGTCCCACCGGGAGCACTGCGGGACCTCGTGCGTAGGGGGCTACGGCTCGGGCTTCGAGGGAGCGGGCGGGGCGTTGGGGTCCGACGGCTCCTGGCCGCCGTCGTCGTCGGCCTTCTTCGACCGCGGGCCGCGCGGGCCGGTGATGGCGGGCGCGAAGTCGTTGAGGTCGTCCTCGTGCCAGCGCAGGTACGCCACGGCGCGGCGGCACTCGTCGTAGACCTTCGCCAGAAGCGAGCACGCGCGCAGCCGCACCTCGTCGAGCGACGTGTCGCCCCGCGAGCTCGTGGGGTTGTCGTCGCGGCCGAGCTCGGCGAGCAGCTCGACGCCGAGGCGCGCCGCGTCGTCGAGGTCCTTCTCGGTGACGGCGGTGCGGCCCTTGATCGCGCTCCACGACGCGCGGAGCACGACGGCGACGCCGAGCACCCCTCGCGCGATGTCGAGGCGCCCGTTGCCCATCGGAACGTCGTCGAGCAACGCGGGCTCGATCAGCCCGCGGTTGGCCGCCGCCGTCGCATCCGACGCGAGCGTCTTGCGAAGCCGCCGCGCGTCCTCGGTGAGCTTCGGGAGCAGGTCGGCCGCCGCGGCGACGCCCATCGTCCGCATGTGGGCGTAGAGCGCCGCGTGCGCGATCGACTCGAGCTCGTCGAGGTAGCGCATCGGAAAGGCCGGGAGCTTCTTCGCGATCTCCGCCCGGAGCGACTGGAGCGCGGGCTCGGCGCCCAGCACGATCGACACGGCCGTCGCCACGTCGAAGTTGACGCGCGCGAGCAGCTCGTCGGCGGACATCGCGGAGATCTCGGGGAGGTGCTTGTCGAACGAGGCGGCCAGCAGGTCGGCGGTCGGTGGAGACGAGAGCTTGATCTTCATCGGGTGCTCCTTTCGCGAGCGAACGAGCGCCACGATACCGACGAGCCCGGGAGAAAAGAACGAGAATCAGCGAGCCGTACGGGATTCGACACCCGCCGACGATCGCGCGGGATCAGTGCGCCGCGGCGGGGTGCGCGGTCGTCGCGGCGGGCGCCGCGCCGGGGCGGGCTCCGCGCGTGCCGTGGCAGCCGAAGCAGCCGAAGCCCTGGTGCGTCTCGGGGTTGTAGGGCTGCGCGCCGAGGAGCTGCGTCATGCGGGGCCACACGTGCTGGGTCATGAAGTCGTTCATGGGAGTGTGGGTCGAGAACATCGCGGGCACGCGCGCGGGGTCGAGCGGCGCGATGCCGTTGGGCATGTGGAAGTTGACCGCCCGCGCGTTGGCGCCGTGACACGTGCCGCACGTGAAGCGCGCGAAGCGCGTCGGGTTCTGCGCCTGGAACATCGACCGCATCTCGGGCATCACGGTGTGCTCCATGTAGTCCGCCTTCTGCTCGTGGGTCATCGTCGCCCACGGCATCGGGGGACCGCCGTCCGCGGGCGCGGCGGCGGCGTCGGTCGCCGCGGTCGTGGCGGCGTCCTCGGTCGCGGCCATCGTCGCCGCGTCGGCGGCCTCGACGGGCGCCGTCGCCGCGTCGGCCTCGGCCGCCTCGGTGCCGGTGCCGCCCGTCGACTCGGTCGTGGCGGGCGTCGTGCTCGTGCCCGCGGGCTGCGTGCTGCTGCACGCCATCAGCGCCACGAAGCACACCCATACGCTGCGATGCAGTTTCATTCGTCGACCTCCGCGGCGCGATGCGGGGCCCCACGATGAGCCCCACGCGACCGCGCGCGGAGGGGATCACCGCTCGCGCCCGCGGCGCAAGAGATTCGAAGCGCAACGCGCCGTTGTCGCCGCGCTCCGATGGAACGGTCAGGGGAGGGAGAAGCGCGCGAGGGTGCGACCGAGCTGCGTGTCCCAGTTCTCGCCCCAGCACCACGCGTCGCCGCCCGCGCGCAGCGCGCAGGTGAAGCCGTTGCTCGTGATGCCGATCGAGCGCGACGCCACGACCGACGTGACGTCGGTCAACCCGAGCACGGCCACGGGGCGCGGGCTGTTGACGAAGGTGCCGTCTCCGAGCTGGCCGCTCTGGTTGTAGCCCCAGCACACCGCCGTGCGGTCGCGGCGCGCGGCGCACGCGAAGTCGGGGCCCGCGGTGATCGCCACGGCGTCGGTGACGCCCGTCACGGGGGCGGGCGTCACGCGCGACGCCATCGTGCCGTCGCCGAGCTCGCCGTAGGGGTTCGAGCCGAAGCAGTGCACGGCGCCGTCGGCGCGGCGCGCGCAGAGAAAGTACGACCCGCCCGCGAGCTCGGCGACGCCCGTGAGCCCCGCGACGCGCGTGGGCGTCGGGTTCATCATCGACGTCGCGCCGGGCACGCGCCCCCAGCACGACACGGTCGCGTCGCGGTGGCGCACGCAGGTGTAGCCCCCGGTGCCCGCGAACACCTCGACCGCGTCGGTCACGCCGCTCACCGCGACGGCCGTCGTGCGGTTGGTGGTGGTGCCGTCGCCGAGCTGTCCGTAGCGGTTCTCGCCCCAGCACGCCACGGTGCCGTCGGCGTGGAGCGCGCACGCGTGGTGGTAGCCGTCGCTGATCGCCACGGCGCCGCGCGCGCCCATCACGGCCACGGGCGCCGTGCGGTTGGTCGTGGTGCCGTCGCCGAGCTGTCCGTACGCGTTGTGCCCCCAGCAGTAGACGGCGCCCGCCGCGTCGCGCGCGCACGTGTGGTTGTTGCCCGCGTCGACGGCCGCGAGGTTCGTGAGCGCCGAGACGGGCGCGGGGAGCGTGCGGCCGACGAGGGTTCCGTCGCCGAGCTCGCCGTAGACGTTGGCGCCCCAGCACGCCGCGCGGCGGTCTGCGCGCAGCGCGCACGCGTGGCGGAGCCCCAGCGTGACCGCGGTCACCCCCGTGACGCCGGGCGCGGGCGCCGCGAGGCCCTGGTGAAACATCTCTCCCCAGCACGCGAGGCTCCCGTCGCGGCGCGTGACGCAGGTGTGGAACGACCCCGCGGCCACCTCGGTCACGTCGTCGGCGAGCCCGTTGATGGCCGTCGGGGTGAGCTTGTTGGTGCCGTCGAAGTCGACGAACTGACCGCGGTCGTCGCCGCCCCAGCAACGCAGGGCGCCGCCCGCGAGGCGCGCGCACACGTGCGTCTCTCCGACGGAGACCTGCTCGACCACGCCCGTGAGCGACACGGGCGTCGGGCGGTTGCGGGCCGACGCGCTGCCGTCGCCGACCTGACCGCGGTCGTTGCGCCCCCAGCACACGACGGCGCCGCCGCGGCGCAGCGCGCACATGGTGGCTCCACCCGACGCGATCTGCACGACGTCGGTGAGGCCGGGCACGGGCGCGGGGGTGCGGCGGCTCGTGGTGGTTCCGTCTCCGAGCACGCCGTCGAAGTTCGAGCCCCAGCATGCGACGGTGCCGTCGCGACGGAGCGCGCATGCGTGCGAGCCGCCGAGCGCGAGCGCGACGGCGTCGGTCAGCCCCGTGACGGCCACGGGCGTGAGGCGCATCGTGGTGGTGCCGTCTCCGAGCTGACCGCTGGAGTTGTAGCCCCAGCACATCACGGCGCCGCCCGCGCGCACGGCGCACGAGAACGACGTGCCGAGCGCGACCTGCGTGGCGTCGCGCAGGCCCGACACGGCCACGGGGGAGGCGCGGTCCATGGTGGTTCCGTCGCCGAGCTCGCCGCTGTAGTTGGTGCCCCAGCACGACACCGCCCCGCCCGCGTGGCGCGCGCACGCGCGGGTGAGGCGCGCGACGACCTCGACCGCGTCGGTGACGCCCGCGACCGCCACGGGCGCGGTGCGGGTGACCGTCGTGCCGTCGCCGAGCTGCCCGCGGTTGTTCGGCCCCCAACAGTAGACGCGCCCCGCGCGCAGCGCGCACCCGCCGAGAAAGCCCGCGGAGAGCAGCGACGGAGGCGCCGACGGCGGTGTCGTCACGTCCGAGGGCGCGTCGGTGACGTCGGGCGCGGCGACGTCGCGCGGCGAGTCGAGGGGCGCGTCGGTGACGTCGGCGGCGTCTCTCGGCGAGGGGACGTCGGGCGCGTCGAGCGGCGCGACGTCGGCGGGCGTATCGAGCGCGACGTCGGCGGGCGCGTCGAGCGAGGCGTCGGCGGGCGCGTCGAGCGAGGCGTCAGCGGGTGCGTCGAGCGAGGCGTCGCGGACGTCGGGCGACGCGTCGCGGGCGTCGCGCGCGACGTCGACGGGCGCATCGACGCTCGGGGCGTCGACCGCGGGCTCGTCGGCGGCCACGTCGTCGACGACCGCGGCGTCGGGCGCCTCGGACGAAGACGACGAGCACGCGGCGAGCGCGGCGACGGCGAGGAGCGCGAGGGGGGACGAGCGAGAGCGGTTCACGGGCGGGCGGTATACCAGGGATCGGAGGGGCGGTCCGCGAGCGTTCGACGGGAAGACCGCGTCCGCGCTCGAAGCGCGGTTCGATCGCGGCGGTGTCAGCGAGAGACCAGCCGCGGCTCCGCGGAGCCGCGGCGCATCGGCGAGCCTGTCAGCGCTCGAAGCGCAGTTCGACCGCGACGGTGTCAGCGAGAGACCAGCCGCGGCTCCGCGGAGCCGCGGCGCACCCGCGACGTCGTCGGCGAGCGTGCGACGCATCCGCGAGGTCGTCAGCGAGCGTGCGACGTCGCGCGCGACCCGCGCTGGCAGCGTCGCCGATGCGCCGCGGAGCCGCGGAGCCGCGGCTGGTCTCTCGCTGCCGGCGCCGCGATCTGCCCTGCCGCAGGTGGGTGCATCTGCGGCGCAACCATCACGCCGCAAACACGGGGTCGCAGATGCACGCAGCTACGGCAGGGCGCGCGCCGCGGATGCGCGCACGCGCGGCAGGTGTCGCTCAGGGCGTCGGCGCGAGCGCGACGCCGCGGAACTGCGTGTTGCTCGCGGCGACGGCGAGCGCCGTGGCGGCGCCCGGCGCGGCGCCGGCCTGGTCGCGGAACACCACGAGCCGCGAGGGGTTCTCGGCCGTGGTCGCGGCGATCATCACGTCGGCGCCCGATGCCCACGCGGTCACGCCGCGCACGCCGCTGGTGAGGCCCATGTTGAAGGTCGCGCCGAGCGTCCACGTGCCGCCCGAGAGCGTCCAGCGCTGCACGCCGCCGCCCGAGGCGAGGCTGCGGTCGTCGGCCACGTAGAGCGTGTCGGGCCCCGCCACCGTGGCGCTGCGGTCGAGCATCACGAAGCCGTAGGGCGACGGCCCCGACATCGTCGGAAAGCCCGGCAGAGTCGTGGCGGCCGTGTCGGCCGTCGTGGGCAGCCCCGTGCCCACGTGGAAGATGCCGTAGAAGCCCGGCGTGGGCGTGCTCGTCGACGCCGAGGCGTAGAGCTGGCCGTCGAAGAGGTTCACCGTGCGCACGTTCGAGGGCATCGACACGACGTACGTCGGGTCGCCCGTGGGGCCGAGGGTCTTGTAGTGGATGCCGCCCGGCGAGCCCGTGCCCGACACCCAGAACGCGCTGCCGTCGTTGGTCACGGCGCCGCGCACGTTGTTGCCGCTATAGGCCATGCCGAGCGTGGTGGTGGTGTCGACGGTCCCGTCGCCCGCGACGCGGGCCACGACGCGCGGCGCGTCGGTGGACGACGAGGTCGCGACGCTCGCCGTACCCGGCGCGACGGCGTATCCCGCGAAGGTCACGAAGCGCCCGTCGGCCGAGCGCGCGAGGGCGCCCTCGGAGGTCGCCGTGCCCGACAGCGTGATCGGGCGGTTGGCGCCCGTCATCGCGATGGGCAGCGCGATCGTCGCGCCGCGCATCGACCCGTC
>JBDHVF010000155.1:0-12315 GCA_039809605.1 Polyangiales bacterium
GTCGGTCTGGTACCTCACGCTCCCCGACGGGGGCGTCGCGTTCGGGGTGGCGGCCCCCGACGGCGAGCTCTGGATCGAGGGCGCGCCCGCGGTCGACGAGGGCGAGCTCGCGCGGGCGTTGTGACCGTCAGGCCGCGACGGCCTCGCGCACCTGCACGATGAGGTTCGCGGCGTCCATCGGCTTGGGGAACACCGCGAGCATCCCGTCGCCGAGCGCGCACCGCACGCGCTCGTCGCGCGCGAACGCCGTCATCGCGATGGCCTTGACCGACGGGTCGAGCGCCTTGAGCGCGCGGTGCAGCTCCACGCCGTCCATGCCCGGCATGCGCAGGTCGATGAGCGCGAGGCAGTAGCGACCCGGCGTGACGGCGCGTAACGCCGCCAGCGGGTCGTCGAACCAGTCGGCGACGAAGCCCGCGTCCTCGAGGATCTCCACGAGGTTCTCCGCGAGGTCGCGGTTGTCGTCCACGACGAGGATCCTGTTCGTAGTCATCGCACCCCTCCCGCCTGCGAGACCGACGGCAGACGCAATTCGAACGCCGCTCCGGGGAGCGGCCCCACCACCAGCGACATCATACCCCCGTTCCTCGTCGCGAGGCGATGGCAGAGCGCGAGGCCGAGCCCGATCCCCCGAACCTTCGTTGTCACCAGGGGCTCGAAGATCCGCTTTCGGATCTCGGGGTCGACGCCGGGCCCCGAGTCGTTGACCACGAAGGCCACCTCGTCGCCCTCGGCGCGCACCGTCACCAGGATCTCGCCCTTCGGGCCCGCGGCCTCGTACGCGTTGGCGAGGAGGTTCACGAGGATCTGCCGCGCCTGATCGGGGTCTGCGCGCACCGCGAGGGGCCCCTCGGCGAGCTCGACGCGGGCCAGGGCGGCGACCGCGGGCAGGGGCTCGAGCGCCGAGGCCACGAGCTCGCGGGCCTCGAGGTCGCGCGGCGTCGAGGGCCGCTCGCGCACGAGGTCGAGCAGGCTCGTGATGATGCGGTTCGAGAGCTGCACCTGCGCGTCGATCTTGTCGAGGTGACGCGAGGCCGCCTCGGGCACCTCGCCGAGGCGCTTGCGCAAGAGGAACGACGACGACTCGATCACGCCGAGCGGGTTGCGGAGCTCGTGCGCGATCGAGGCCGCGAACTGCCCGAAGGTCGCGAGCCGCTCGGACTGCTGGAGCCGCGTGAGGCTGTGCTCGCGGTACGTGTGCATCATCACCGCGAGCTCGAGGTCGATCATCCGGTCGACGGCGAGGAGCTCCTCGCGCGCCTCGGCGGGCGACGCCGCCGTGTCGAGCACGATGGACGTGAGGTGCGAGCGGATGACGCTCATCGCGGTGAACATGTACTGCTGCGGCAGGTCGATCGCGACGTGGCGCCGGCCGATGCGCGCGCGGCGCTCGTAGTACGCGAGGTCCCACGGCCCCTCGAAGAGCTCGCGCAGCCACGCGACGAGCGTGCACTTGAGCGCCTCGACCTGCGCGCTGCCGCCCGTGATCACCTGCCGCGCGCCGGGGTGATCGAGGATGCGCCTGTAGAAGTCGTCGGTGATCTCGCGCGCGTAGGGGGCCACGCGCGGGCCCACGCGCCGCAGGCGCGCCTCGTCGTCGGCGTCGAAGCCGACGTACCGCTTGATCTCCTCGAAGAGGTGCTCCTCTTGCGGAACCATCGGCCACGCTCATGCCGTGGCCGACCCGCGGTCGTCAAGCGGCCGGGGCCGGCGCAGCGCGCGGCGGCCGCACGATATGCATCGAGCGATCGGTGTGCGAGACCACCCGCGACGTGGTGGTGCCGAGCACGCGGTCGAGGAGCCGGTGCCCGTGCGCGCCGAGCACGACCAGCTCGACGTCGTGGTCTTCTGCGAGGTCGCAGATGATCCGCCAGGGCGTGCCGACCTGCACCGAGCGCTCGGTGGCGATGTCGGCCGGCACCTCGCCCGCGAGGCGCTCGAGGTCGCGCTCGGCGGCCTTGACCAGCAGCCCCGTCACGCTGTCGGGGTCCATCGAGAGAGCCTCGGGCGGAAGCTCCGTGGGCAGGCCGACGGCCCGCACCAGCACCAGGCTCGCGCCGAGCGCGCGCGCGAGCTCCACCGCGCGCTGCAGAACGACATGCGCCATCGTCGACGTGTCGAGTGCGACCAGGATCTTCTTCATCACCAACCACCTCCTGCGAGCCGCGCGATCCTCCGTCAGGAGGGCCGTGCGTCGCCAGAGGTTTCGATGACCGCGGCGTGACAATGGCACCGCCGCTCGGGCATCCACCACGGGCGCGCCGCGACCCACGCCGCCGCGAGCATCAGGGCGACGCCGAAGGCCTTGCGCCGCGACGGGGTCATCACCCCCTGGAGCCGCTCGCCCAGCGTGGCCCCCGCGAGCACCACCGCCGCGAGGCCCGGCGCGCTCGCGAGCGCGAACGACGTCATGGCCAGGGCCCCGCCCCACCACGAGGCCGCGCCCGCGGCGATCATCAACCCCGCCGCGAGCGCGCCGCACGGGAGAAAGCCCGTGAGCAGCCCCGCCGCGAGCGCCGGGGGCCGCGGCGCGTCCTTGCGCGCGCGCAGCGTCACGAGCCGCTGCGCCGGCCGCGACCGAAGCACGCGCAGCGCGGCCAGCGCGATGCCCGCGGCGAGGGCGAGCGACACCGCCTGCTGCACGTGCTCCCCGCGGAGCACGCGCACGAGCCTCGCGCCGAGCGCGCCCGCGATCGAGCCCGTGACGGCGTACGACGCGAGTCGGCCCGCGCCGTACCGCATCCCCGCGCGCACGCCCTCACGACCCGGCGCGCCGCACGCCGCGAGCGCGAGGGGGCCGCACATCGCTGCACAATGAGCGGACGACGCAACGCCTGCCGCCGCGGCGGCGCCGATGACTGCGAACGGGATGTCCATCGAGGGCCGACCGCGCAATCACCATGCCCGCGCCGATGCCCTCATGGGGCCCTTCGAAGCGCAACGTTCGCACCCGGTGCAGCGATAGATGCGCTCTCGTCGCGGCGCCAGCACACATTGCGCGCAGCGATCGACCTCGGACTTGATTTCGAGCGTTGCGCACCAATGGCACCGGGGTTGCTCACGGCGTCGTTCCGATGCCCGATGGAGTCGCCATCCTCGACCTCCCACAGTCCGCGAAGCCCGAGGGCGCCGCGGCGTGCGCGAGGGCGTGCCGTCACTGTGGGGTCGAGCTCTCCTCGACGTCGCGCGACGGGTTCTGCTGCACGGGGTGCCGCGTGGTGCACGGGCTCCTGTCGTCGCGCGGGCTCACGCGTTACTACGACCTGCGCGGCGGCGCCATCAGCCCCGCGCTCGCGCCCGCGACCGCGAGGGACCTCAAGTGGCTCGACGCCATCGAGGCCGACCTGCGCGGGGCGCCCGGCCCGCGGCGCGTGCACTTCGACCTCCAGGGCCTCCAATGCGCCGCGTGCGTGTGGCTCCTCGAAGAGCTCTTCGAACGGCAGCAGCCGGCGTCGTCGCGGCTGAGCGTCACGATCAACCCCGCCCTCGGGCGCGTCGAGGCGCTCGTCACGAAGGACTTCCCCCTGCGCGCGTGGGTCGAGGAGGTCGAGCGCTTCGGCTACCTGCTCGGGCCCGCGCGCAAGGCCGAGGCCCCGCGCTCGTCGGACCTGCTCTGGCGCATCGGCCTGACCGCGGCCTTCGCCATGAACACCATGCTCTTCAGCATCCCGGTGAACCTCGGGCTGCGCGAGGGCGCCGTCTACCACGTCTTCCGCTGGCTCGGGATGCTCATCTCGGGCGCGAGCGTCGCGGTGGGCGGCTCGGTGTTCATCCGCTCGGCCTGGCGCTGCGTGCGCCGCGGCGTCGCCCACATGGACGTGCCCATCGCGCTGGGCATCGTGCTCGCGTACGGCGGCTCGCTCTGGCACTTCGCCCAGGGGCGCGACCAGGGCGCGTTCTTCGACACCGTCGCCACCTTCATCGCCCTCATGCTCACGGGCCGCTGGCTCCAGGAGCGGGTCGTCGAGCGCAACAAGGCCATGCTCCTCGCGAGCGACGGCGTCGACTCGCTGCTCGCCCGACGCGTGCGCGAGGGCCGCGTCGAGGTCGTGCCCTGCCGCGAGCTGCGCGAGGGCGACGACGTGCTCGTGGCGCCCGGCGACCTCGTGCCCGTGGCCGCGACCCTCTCCGACGGGGGCGCGAGCTGCTCGCTCGACTGGATCAACGGCGAGAGCGCCCCGCGCGCCTTCTCCCGCGGAGAGACCGTGCCCGCGGGCGCGTTCAACCTCGGCGTCTCGGCCATCACCCTGCGCGCGTCCGAAGACTTCGCCCGCTCCGTGCTCCCGTCGCTCCTGCGCTCGACGCGCGACGACGCGGGCGACGCCGCGCGCGCGACCCCGTGGTGGCAGCGCATCACGCGCACCTACGTGCTCGCCGTGGTCGGCCTCGCCGCGCTCTGCTTCGCGTACTGGGCCGGCGCGCGCCACGACCTCGCGCGGGCCCTTCAAGCCACGACCGCGCTGCTCGTGGTGACGTGCCCCTGCGCCTTCGGCATCGCGACCCCCATCGCCTACGAGCTCGCGCAGGCGGGCCTGCGCCGCGCGGGGATGTTCGTGCGCTCGGCGAGCCTGCTCGACCGCCTCGTCGACGAGCGCCGCGTCGTCTTCGACAAGACCGGCACCCTCACCGAGGGCGTGCTCGAGCTCGTCGACCCCGGCCGCCTCGCCGCGCTCTCCGAGGCAGATCGTACGGCCCTCTACAACATCGCCGTGCGCAGCACGCACCCCAAGAGCGTCGCGGTGCGGCGCGCATTCGAAGCGTCGACCCTCGACCGATCGTACGTGGCCGAACTGTCGATCACCGACGACGCCGCGGCGCAGGGCGCCGACCTCGTGTTCTCTCGCGACGGCCGCCTCGTGGCGGCGCTCTCGACCGCCGAGGTCGTGCGCCCCGACGCGCGCGACGAGCTCGCGCGGCTCTCGCGCTCGGGCCTCGACGTGTGGATGCTCAGCGGCGACGAGCCCGCGCGCGTTCGCGCGATGGCCGAGTCGCTCGGCGTCGCGCCCGGCCGCGCCGTGGGCGGCGCGTCGCCCGACGACAAGGCCCGCTGGATCGCCGCGCACGACCGCCGCGACACGTGGATGATCGGCGACGGCATCAACGACGGCCCCGCGGTCGAGCGCGCGTTCTGCTCGGCCACGCCCGCGGCCGACCGGCCCTTCATGCCCGCGCGCACCGACGCGTGGTTCACCAGCCCCGGCCTGCGCCCCGTGCGCCTCGCGCTGCGCGCCTCGCGCGCGCTCGCCGCCGTCAACCGCAGGAACCTCGCGGTCGCCACGGCCTACAACGCGGTCGCCGTCGCGCTGTCGTTCGCGGGCGTCATGTCGCCCATCGTCTGCGCCGTGATCATGCCCCTCACGTCGCTGTCCATCATCCTGGCGACCGTCGCGTCGCTCTCGCCCGGGAGGCCCCTGTGGAGGTCGTGATCATGCTGGCCTTCTTCGGCCTGCTGCTCGTCGCGGGCGCGCTCGCGCTCTTCACCCGAAGCCTGCGCGACCGCACCTGGCAGCACGTCGACCGCATCGCCCTGTTCCCCATTCATGAAGACGCGCCCCGACTGCCTGCAGAGGAGCAGGCACCCGAGGGCGCAGGCAGGATGTCATGAGCACCGAGAACGAGAGCTCCCCCTACCGGGAGGCCGAGGCAGCTCGCGTACGCATCAAGTACGACGACGCGATCTCGCGCATGTTCGTGTGGGCTTCGGTCGTGTTCGGGGTCGTCGGCATGCTCGTCGGCTTCCTCATCGCGCTCCAGCTCGCCGACCACCGCGCGAACCTGGCGCCGTACCTCACCTTCGGCCGCCTGCGCCCGCTGCACACCAACGCGGTGATCTTCGCGTTCGTGGGCAACATGTTCTTCGCGGGCATCTACTACTCGACGCAGCGGCTCCTCAAGACGCGCATGGCGTCGGACCTGCTCGGGCGCATCCACTTCTGGGGCTGGCAGGCGATCATCGTCGCGGCCGCGATCTCGCTCCCGCTCGGGCTCACCCAGGGCAAGGAGTACGCGGAGCTCGAGTGGCCCATCGACATCGCCGTGACCCTCATCTGGGTCGTCTTCGCGGTGAACTTCTTCTGGACCATCGCGAAGCGCAGGGAGAAGCACCTCTACGTCGCCATCTGGTTCTACATCGCCACGATCGTCACCGTGGCGATGCTCTACATCGTCAACAACCTCTCGATCCCGTGGAGCGCCACCAAGAGCTACTCGCTCTTCGGCGGCGTGCAGGACGCCCTCACCCAGTGGTGGTACGGCCACAACGCCGTCGCGTTCTTCCTCACGACCCCCATCCTCGGGATCATGTACTACTTCCTCCCCAAGGCCGCGGGGAGGCCCGTCTACTCGTACCGCCTCTCGATCGTGCACTTCTGGGCCCTGGTGTTCGTGTACATCTGGGCCGGGCCCCACCACCTGCTCTACACCGCGCTCCCCGAGTGGGCGCAGACGCTCGGCATGATCTTCTCGGTCATGCTCTGGGCGCCGAGCTGGGGCGGCATGCTCAACGGGCTCCTGACCCTGCGCGGCGCCTGGGACAAGGTGCGCGCCGACCCGGTGCTCAAGTTCTTCGTCGCGGGCGTGACCTTCTACGGCATGGCGACCTTCGAGGGCCCGCTGCTCTCGATCAAGTCGGTCAACGGCCTCGCGCACTACACCGACTGGATCGTCGGCCACGTGCACATGGGCGCCCTCGGGTGGAACGGCTTCATGGCCGCCGGCATGTTCTATTGGATGGTGCCGAGGCTCTACGGCACGAAGCTGCACTCGAAGAGCGCGGCCGACACCCACTTCTGGATCAGCACCGTGGGCATCCTGCTCTACGTCATCTCGATGTGGGTGGGCGGCATCACGCAGGGCCTCATGTGGCGCGCGGTCACCGACCAGGGCGCGCTCCAGTACCCGACCTTCGTCGAGACCCTCATGGCGATCCGTCCCATGTACTGGACGCGCCTCGTGGGCGGCACGCTCTACCTCACGGGCTTCGTGATGATGGCGTGGAACCTCGTCGCGACGGCGCGCTCGGGCGAGGCCGTCGACGGCGAGGCCGAGGTCGTCGAGCTGCCGACGCCTCCCGAGGAGCGCGTGCCGTGGGTGAAGGTCGCCTTCGGCACCCCCGTGCTGCTCACGGGCGGCGTGATGGCGCTCTTCGCCTCCATCGCCGTGATGAACCAGATGGCGAGCATCGCGGTGGCCGCCATCGCGGTCTTCGTCGCCATCTTCGGCACGCTCGCGTTCCAGCTCTCGAAGCAGGACGGCAAGCCCACCTGGCACAGCCTCGTCGAGGGCCGCGCGCTGATCTTCTCGGTGCTCACCGCCATCGCCGTGGGCGTCGGCGGCGTCGCCGAGCTCATCCCCACGCTGGTGATCAACCGCGCCGAAGCCCGCACCGTGACCACGCGCCCGTACACCCCGCTCGAGCTCGAGGGGCGCGACATCTACATCCGCGAGGGTTGCTACAACTGCCACTCGCAGATGATCCGGCCGATGCGCTTCGAGAGCATTCGCTACGGCGAGCCCTCGCGCCTCCAGGAGTCGATCTTCGATCACCCCTTCCAGTGGGGCTCCAAGCGCACCGGGCCCGACCTTGCGCGCGTGGGCGGCAAGTACCCGAACCTCTGGCACTACCGCCACATGCAGGACCCGCGGTCGACCTCGCCGGGCTCGAACATGCCCGCGTACCCGCACCTCTTCACCTCGCGCGTCGACGTCTCGACCGCGTCGGCTCGCCTCGACGCCATGCGCGCCGCGGGCGTGCCCTACCGGCCCTTCGAGGTCTCGGGCGCGCGCGCCATCGGCGACGCCCAGGCCCGCGTGATCGCCAGCGACCTCGCGGCCAACGGCGCCCACGTCGAGCCCGACGCCGAGATCGTCGCGCTCGTCGCCTACCTGCAGCGCCTCGGGCGCTCGGGCGGCAACCCCGACACCCGCGAGGCCGTCGAGGCCGCCACCCGCAACGCGCAGGCGGGGCGCTGAGAGGAGCCACCGATCATGTACCGTGAGTTCTTCGTCAACAGCCCGGTGCTCGCGCTGCCGGTGCTCTCGCTGATGCTCTTCATCGCGGTCTTCGCGGGCATCGTGGTGCGCACGATGCGCCGCCGCCCGGCGGCCTACGAGGCCGCGGCCGCGCTGCCCCTCGACGACGGGAAGGATGGATCGCCGTGACCATTGACGTCCATGAGCAGGGCGCCGCGGAGCGCGGCGCCTCGAACGACAAGGCCCCCGCGAAGGGGGGCTACGAAGACAAGGTCGTGCACCGCTACGACGACATCGAGGAGTACGACAACCGCCTGCCCAACTGGTGGCTCTACACCCTCTACGGGGCGGTGATCTTCGCGATCGGGTACTGGTTCCACTACCACGTGCTGCACAGCGGCCCGTCGGCGGCCGAGAGCTACGAGCAGTCGGTGGCCGCCGACCGCAGGGCCGCCGCCGAGCGCGCGCGGCGCGCGGGATCGGTCACCGACGACGCGCTCGTCACGCTCTCGCACGACCCGGCCACCGTGACCGCCGGGCAGCAGATCTTTCAGACCAACTGCGCAGCGTGTCACGGCGCCAACGCGGGCGGGGTCATCGGCCCCAACCTCACCGACAACGCGTGGATCCACGGGGCGCGGCCCACGCAGGTCTTTCGCACCGTGCTCGACGGCGTGCCCGCCCGCGGGATGCCCGCGTGGGGCCCGCAGCTCGGCGACGAGCGCGTGAAGACCGTGCTCGCGTACGTGCTCACGCTTCGCAACACCAACGTCGCCGGTGGAAAGCCCCCGCAGGGCGACGTCGCACCGGAGTAGTCTCATGGCCCGCCACCTCCCGATCGTCGAGATGCGCAGCTCCATCCGTACGGATGGCACGCGCGCCACCGTGCACCCCGCGGACGTCAAGGGTCGCTTCGACAGGCTCCGCATGGCGCTCTTCGTCGTGCTCCTGGCGATCTACGCGGCCGTGCCGTGGGTGACGATCGGGGGGCAGCCGGCGGTGCTCATCGACCTCGTGCACCGGCGCTTCTACCTCTTCGGAGCCGTCTTCAACGCCCAGGACACGTGGATGCTCTTCTTCGTGCTCTCGGGCATCGGCTTCGCCCTCGTGGCCCTCACCACCATCGCGGGCCGCGTGTGGTGCGGCTACGCGTGCCCGCAGACGGTCTACCTCGAAGGGGTCTTTCGCCCGCTCGAGCGCCTCATCGAAGGCCCGCGCGAGAAGCGCATGCGCCGCGAACAGAGCGGCTGGACCTTCGACCGCATCTGGCGCCGCGCGCTCCTCTGGTCGATCTACCTCGCGGCGTCGGCCGCCGTCGCGCACGTCTTCCTCGGGTACTTCACCCCCATCCGAGGGCTCTGGGCGATGATCAAGGAGGGCGCCGCCGCCAGCCCCGAGGCCTTCGGGTGGGCCACCGCCATGACGGCCGTGATGTTCTTCAACTTCGCCTGGTTCCGCGAGCAGACGTGCGTGGTGGTGTGCCCGTACGGCCGCCTCCAGTCGGTGCTCACCGACCCCGACACGCTGGTCATCGGCTACGACGAGAAGCGCGGCGAGCCCCGCGCCAAGGCGAAGGGCCGCGAGAAGGCCGAGGGCGCGGGCGACTGCGTCGACTGCAACCGCTGCGTCGTCGTGTGCCCGACCGGCATCGACATTCGCAACGGCCTGCAGCTCGACTGCATCGGCTGCGCGCGCTGCATCGACGCCTGCGACGACGTGATGGACAAGCTCGAGCGCCCCCGCGGGCTCATCCGCTACGATTCGCTCAAGGGCCTCGCGCACGAGCCCCGGCGCTTCTGGCGCCCGCGCCTCGGGCTCTACGCGCTGCTCGGCGCCGCGGGCCTCGCGGCGAGCGCCCTCGCGTACCGCTCGCACACGCCCTACGAGGCCAACCTCCTGCGCCTCACGGGCGCGCCCTACACGCTCGAAGACGGCAACGTGCGCAACGCGTACGACATCCACCTGGTGAACAAGCAGAGCCGCCGCGTCACGTTCGACATCGAGTCCGACGCGCGGCCCGGCGTGAGCTTCGTCATCCCGCTGCGCACCATCACCCTCGAGCCCCTCGCGGGCACCCACGCGCCGGTCTTCGTGACCGTGCCCCGCGCGCAGTTCCACGGCGACTTCCGCGTGCGGCTGCGCGTGCGCCCCGAGGGGATGCCCGCCGACAGCGCGCGCACGATCGAGGCGCCCTTCCTCGGCCCCTCGTAGCCCCTCACCGCTCGTAGCGCCCCGGCGCGAGCACGCCCGCGGGGTCCATCGCGGCCCGCACGCGGGCGAGCACCGCCGCGGAGTCGTCGGTCGCCGCCGGGAGCGCGTCCATCGAGTGGACCCCCAGCCGGTACGGCAGCCACCCCTCGTCGGCGAGGCGGCGCACCAGCGCGTCGTGGCAGGCCATGGCGCGCCCGTCTTCGCCGTCGACGTCGCGGTCGTAGAGGATCGTCGGGAGGATCGACGCCGCGCGCTCCGACGGCGTGGCCACGGCGATCATCGGGTCGAAGCCGCAGGCCGACATCACCTCCGACGAGATGGCGCACGCGCGCCGCACGTCGCGCCCGCGGAAGGGCACCGCCGCGCAGGCCCACACCACCCCGCAGCGGTCGCGGTCGGGGTCGGGCGATCGTTCGGGCGCGAACGACTTCTTCCAGTACATGCTGCGCAGGCTGAACTCGTGGGGAACGCCCTGAAAGAAGCCGAACGCGGGTTCCGACTCCCACAGGAGCTCACGGCCCGCCGAGGGGGCGCCCGCGCGCTCCTCGACGTGCCACGAGTCGACCAGGGGGGCGATCACCGACACCGCGTGCTCGCGCGCGCCGCGGCCCTGGAGCTCGGTGGCCGCGTAGAGCGCCGTGAGCCCGAACCACCGCGCTCCGCCCGTCTCGGCGCGGAAGCGCTCGTGCGCCGCGCGGTCGCTCGCGCGGGCCTCGACCGAGCGCGCGCGCAGGTCGTTCCAGAGCGAGGCCGTGGCGCGCAGGGTGCCGTCGAGGCGCAGCCCCCGCAGCGCGTCGACGAGCGGGGCGAGCGCCTCCTCGTCGCGGAGCTTGAAGCGCAGCGCCTGAATCGACCGGGGCAGGGGGCAGAGCCACACGGTCATGCGCGTGACCACGGCGAGGTTCGACTGGCTGAAGAGCCCGTCGAGCGACGGGCCCACGCCCCAGCGGTGCACCGGCGCCGCGGGCACGTCGCCGAAGCGCGCGAAGCCCGTGCGAACGACCTCGCCCGTCGAGAGCACGGCCTCGAGCGCGCACACGTGCGCCCAGCGGTCGCCGAGGGGCCCGGCGCCGTCGCCGCGCTCGAGCGCGTTGCCCACCAGGCTCGCGTCGGGCGACGAGCCCGTCACGCTCACGAAGAGCCGCGACCCGCGCGCCGCGAGGTAGTCGTGCGCCTGGCGGAAGGTCACGCCGGGCTCCACGGTCATCCACGCCATCTCCTCGTCGAAGGCCGTGATGGCGTTCATGCCCGAGAGGTCGACGAGCGCCGAGCCGTCGCGGGCCGGCACGCGCGAGCCGAGGCCCCAGTTGCGGCCCTGCGAGACGGGGTACACCGCCACGCCGAAGCGCGACGCGGCCTTCAGGCACGCGGCCACCTCGCCGGTCGTTCGGGGCCGAACGATCGCGGGGATGCGTTGCGTGGTCGCGAAGGTCGCGGCCTCGGCCGCGCGCAGCGCCTCGGGGTCGTCGATCACCCGCTCGGGCCCGAGCAGCGAGCGCCACGCGTCGAGGGCCCCTTGAAGGTCGCGCATGGCCGGGGAGGGTACCACTGTGTTCCCGCGCCGTTCTCGTGGATACTCCCGCGCGATGCGCGCGAGGTACCTCTTCGGGTTCGGTCTCATCGGTGCGTTGGGCTGCGGCGGCGACGACGCGACGGCCCCTTCGGTGCGGAGCTTCACCGACCGCGCGCAGGGGGCGCGCGAGCCCTTCGCGCCCGCGTGCGACGCGTCGCTCACGATGCGCTGCGCGCTGCCGTGGCCCTCGAACGCGTACACCGCCGTCGACCGCGCGACGGCCACGGGGCTGCGCGTGTCGGTGCCCGCGAGCTCCGTGGCCGACGGAGACGACGCGCGGGAGGTCAACCGCGCCGACGGCTTCTCGCGCGTGACGCCCGTGATGGCGCTCTTCGACGGCGACGTCGACCCCGCCTCGCTCGGCGGCGCGACCGACGGCGCCGTGCTGCTCGGCGCGGTGCGCGCCGACGGCACGCTCGCGCCCGTGGCCCTGCGCTACCGGCTCGTGGCGGGCACCGGGGTCGCCCCCGAGACGCTCGTGATCGCGTACCCGCGCGCGCCCCTCGCCGCGGCCGCCGACCTCGTGGCCGAGGTGCTCGACGCGCTGCGCACCGCCGACG
>JBDHVF010000156.1:0-12304 GCA_039809605.1 Polyangiales bacterium
TCGGGGGAGCGTCAGCGGACACCGACCACTTGTGTCGATGTCTTCCTGCAACCAGGTTTTCAAAGATCGACGGAGACGGAAGTCTCTCTATCGTCCATCGGGCCTTTGGGGAGTCTCGACTGCGGGGCGGCGGTGCCGTCCCGGTGCTGTCTCGCTCCCGGCTTCCCGTCGGAGGGGCGCCGTTTCTAAGCGCTCTCTCTCGCCCCGTCAACTTTATTTTTCGTCCGGCTCTTTTTTCTGCCGGCCGCCGGTGCTCCGTCCGAGCACCGTTCGTTGACGGGGCGCGAAACCTACCTACGTGTCGTACCCATGTCAACAGCCGCGTGATTTTTTCATGATCTGCCTTGTTTCGCAGCGAATCTGCAGCGCGGAGCCACGCGCGTCGAGTCTTCGAGGCGCGCTCCGCTCCTCCTTGCGCCCCCGCACCTCGCGGCGCCGCGGCGTGGTATCGGTGCTTCGCCCGACCGATGCCCACCCTTCGACTCATCGTGCGCTACGACGGCACCGGCCTCTCGGGCTGGCAGCGGCAGCGCGGCGTACCCACCGTGCAGGAGCACCTCGAGATCGCCGCGAGCGCCATCGCGTGCGAGCCCATCACCATGCGCGCCTCGGGGCGCACCGACGCGGGCGTTCACGCGCTCGCGCAGGTCGTGTCGTTCCGCACGACCGCGAGCGTGCCCGAGAAGGGCTGGAAGCTCGGGCTCACGGCGAAGCTCCCGCCGCAGGTGTCGGTGCTCGACGCGCGCGTGGCCGCCGACGATTTCGACCCTCGCCGCGCCTCGGCGGGCAAGCGCTACCGCTACCTGCTGCTCGCGTCGCCCGTGCGTGACCCGCTGCTGAGAGAGCGCGCGTGGCACATCTGGGGAGACCTCGACCTCGAGCTCATGGAGCGCGAGGCGCGCAGCTTCCTCGGCGCCCACGACTTCGACGCCTTTCGCGCCGCCGACTGCGACCGCGTGGGCACCCGGCGGCACCTCTGGCGCGTCGCGGTGATCCCGCGCTGGCACGGCCACGAGGGCCTCGTCGCCATCGAGGTCGAAGGCACCGCGTTCCTCAAGAACATGGTGCGAATCATCACCGGGACGCTCGTCGACGTGGGCCGCGGTCGGCTCCCCGAGGGCACCGTGCGCGCGCGCCTCGAAGACGGCGACCGCACGCGCGCGGGCATGACCGCGCCCGCACAGGGGCTCTACCTCGACGAGGTGTTCCTCAAGCCCGAGTGGCTGCTTCACGACGACGTGCTGCGGCCGCGGCCCGACTACGCCGACGCGGTGCTCGCCCCCGCGCGCCCGCCGCACGACCTCGACGAGGACGACGAATGATCCCCCGCATCGCCCCCCCCGTGTCCTTCGCCGCGCTGCTCTTCGCCACGAACGTCGCGTTCGCAGACCCTCCCGGCCCCAAGGTCTGCGTCGCCGTCGCGGGCGACCCCGACGAGTCGGTGCGCGCGTCGGCGGAGACCGTCGCCGACGCCGTCTCGCGCCGCGAAGGGATGCGCGGCGTGGCCGACGCCGACGCGCGCGCGGCGCTCCGGGGCGAGCCCAACGCCGCCCCCGACTTCGCCGATCTCGCGACCGCGCGCCGTGGGCTGCGCGGCGAGGACCGCGACGCCGCCGCGCTCGACGCCGTCTCCACGAGGCTGGGGTGCGGCCTCGTGGTGGAGCTCATGGCCCGGCCCTCGGGCACGCTCGTGCGGGTGTACGACCCGGTGCAACACACGTGGCCCGCGTCGCGCGAGCTCGCCTCCGTCGACGCGACCGTCGTCGACGGCGTGATCGTGCCCGCGCTCTCGACGCGCACTGCAGGCGCGAGCGCACAGCCTGCGGGCGGACGCGCTGCGAACGCCGCGGCGACGGGCGACCGGCGCGTCGCGACCACGCGGCCTCACGAGACGCCGAGCCTCTGGAGCCGCGCGTGGCCCTGGGTCGCGGTGGGCGGTGTTGCGCTCGCGGTGGTCGGTGCCTACCTTCTGGCGGATCACGGCGTCGGCTCCTCGAGCACGAGGGTCACGGTCGTGCACCCCGGAGTGCCATGAAACGTCTCCGCCGCCTCGTGGTGCTCGCGTTGCTCGCCGTCGCGCTCCTGTTCGGCGCGCGCGACGCCGGGGCGCAGACGAACGACCTCGCCGGACGCATCGCGGCGAGGGGCGCGCGCGACCTCGTCGACGACGCGCTGCCCGCCGGCGCGCTCACGGTGCCCGCGCTGCCGGTCGACCACGTGAGCGAGCGGCGCGGCCCCATCACCGTCTCGTACCCGCGCGCGATCAAGCCGGTGATCGAGGGCGCCCTGCGCCGCGTCGAGGGCGACGCGCGCGCGGTGGCGTCGCAGTTCGGCATGCGCGAGGTGCCGCCCCTCTCGGTGCGCCTCGTGTCAGACCCCGAGATGATGCGCAGGCTCGCGCCGCGCGAGGCGCCGCCGCCCGCGTACGCGGTGGGCGTCGCGTACCCCGCGGCGCGCCTCGCGCTCGTGTCGGCCACGGCGCCGCGCACGTGGGAGGCGAGCAACGTGGCCCAGGTGCTGCGCCACGAGCTCTCGCACCTCATGCTCGCCGAGGCCACGAACCACGCCGCGCTCCCGCGGTGGCTGGCCGAGGGCATCGCGGTGCACCAGGCCGACGAGCACTCGTTCGAGCGCTTTCAGGAGCTCGCCTCGGCGAGCTGGACGGGCCGCCTCGTGCCCCTGCGCAGGCTCGACGACGGCTTCTCCGAAGGCCCCGACCAGGTCAACGTCGCGTACGCCGAGGCCACCGACTTCGTGGGCTACCTCTTGCGCATCGACGGCCCCACGCGCTTCGCCATCATGCTCGACCACGTGCGCGAGGGGGCGAGCTTCGAAGACGCCGTGTCGCAGACCTACGGCGCGTCGCTGCCCCGCGTGGAGGAGGAGTGGCGCCACGACCTCGACGGCCGCGTCGCGTTCGCGCCCCTGTGGGCGGGCACGGGGCTGCTCTCGATCGCGGGCGCCGTGCTCGTCGTGGCCGCGCTCATCCGGCGGCGGCTGAAGAACAAGGCCACCCTCGCCCGCTGGGAGTCCGAGGAGCGCGCGCGGCGCTCGAACCGCTGGATGCTCCTCACGCGCCCGGCCCTGGGGCTCGTTCCGTCGCGGCCCGCGAACGACGACGGCGCCGCGGGCCCGGCCCCCTCCCCCCGCGCCGTGGGAGACGACCTCCCGCGCGTCACGCACGACGGGCGCGAGCACACGCTGCACTGACCGTTGCCTCCGGGCGCCCGCGCGCGCAAAGTCGCGCCCGTGGTCGACGACGCGACGCCCTCACCGACCTTTCCCCCCGCCGAGATGCTCGTCGACTCGCTGCGCGCGCGGGTGACCGACGCGGCCGTGCGCGCGCTCGAGGGCAGCGTCGCGCCGGAGCTCGTGCGCGAGCGCGTCGGGCCCGCCGTCGACGACGCGCTGCGGGAGCACGCCCGCGCGCTCGAAGACAGGCTCCTGCGCGTCGAGCGCCTCGCGAGCGCCGGGCGCCTCTCGGCCGGCGTCGCGCACGAGCTCAGGAACCCCCTCGCCGTCATCGAGACGTCGCTCTTCATCCTGAACGAGCGCCTGGCGGGCGACGCGCGCGCCGAGCGGCAGCTCCATCGCATCGCCGAGCAGGTGGGCCTCGCGACGGCCATCGTGAACGACCTGCTCGAGACCGTGCGCGACCGCCCCGTGGCGCGGGCGCCCGTCGACCTCGCGGGCGTGGCGCGTGACGCGCTCGCGCGGGTGCCGCGGCCGTCGAACATCACGCTCTCGCTCGACCTCACGCCCAACATCGCGGTCGTCGACGGCGACGCGCGGAGGCTCGGCCAGGTGGTGGTGAACCTCCTCTCGAACGCCGTGCAGGCGCTCTCGGCCGGGGCGCGCGCCGAGGCGCCGCGGCTGTCGCTCTCGGTCGCGCGCGAGGGCGACGACGCGACGCTCACGGTCGAAGACAACGGGCCGGGCATCCCCGCGGAGGCGCTCCCGAGGCTCTTCGACCCGCTCTTCAGCACGCGCCCCGACGGCACGGGCCTCGGCCTCGCGCTCGCGCGGCGCATCGTCGAGGCGCACGGGGGCACGCTCACGGCCGCGAACGTCGCCACCGGCGGCGCGCGCTTCACCCTGCGGCTCGCCCGCCGAGGCGCGTGATGCCCCGCCGCCCGGTGCTGCTCATCGTCGACGACAACCGCGACCTCGCGGAGAACCTCGCGGACATCTTCGAGCCGCGCGGCTTCGACGTGCGCCACTGCCCGAGCGCGCGCGAGGGGCTCGAGAGCGCGCGCGCCACGGGCTTCGACCTCGCCTTCGTCGACGTGAACCTCCCCGACACGTCGGGCACCGAGCTGCTCCCGGCGCTGCGCGCGACGTCGCCCTCGGGCGAGGTGGTGGTGATCACGGGCCACGCGACGCTCGACTCGGCCGTGGCCGCGGTGCGCGGCGGGGCCTTTCACTACGTGGTCAAGCCCTTCAAGGTCGACGACCTCGTGGCGACGGCCGAGGCCGCGCTGCGCCAGTCGGCCCTGCGGCGCGAGCGCGCGCAGCTCGCGTCGATGCTCGAGACCTCGGAGCGGCGCTACCGCGGCGTCGTCGAGTCGACGCAGGTGCTCGTGGTGGGCCTCGACGCGCGCGGCGTCGTGCGTCTCTTCAACCGCCGCGCGTCGGAGGTCACGGGCTGGGGCGCCGACGAGATCCTCGGGCAGGAGGTGCTCACGAGGCTCTTTCCGCCCGAGGCGCGCGAGCACGTGGGGTCGCACCTCGCGGCGGCCACGTCGGGGCGCCACGGCGAGGAGTTCGAAGCCCCCGTGGTCACGCGCGACGGCCGCACGCGCACGATCCTCTGGCACGTGGTGCCGTCGCACAACGGCCCGCACCGCGACGGCGACCCGCTCGACCTCTACGCCGTGGGCAGCGACGTGACCGAGCGCCGCTCGCTCGAGCGCCGCGCCGCCGAGCACGAGGCCCTCGCCCACATGGGCACGCTCGCCGCCGGCCTCGCGCACGAGATCCGCAACCCCCTCAACGCCGCGCTCCTGCAGCTCCACCTGCTCGGCCGCGGCATCGAGAAGCTCCCCGTCGACGAGCGCGCCAACCTCCCCGACCGGGTGCGCATCGTGGCCGAGGAGCTCCGGCGCCTCGAGCGGCTCCTCTCGGACTTTCTCGAGCTCGCGCGGCCGCGGCCCATGGCGCGCGAGCCCGTCGACCTGCACGAGCTGCTCGACGAGGTGCTGTCGTTTCAAGAGCCCGCCGCCCACGAGAAGGGCGTGGCCCTGGTGCGCAGGCTCTCCGAGGGCGTGGCCGTCGGCGACCGCGAGCGGCTCAAGCAGGTGTTTCACAACCTCGTGGTGAACGCCCTCGAGGCCACCGCGCGCGGCGGCACGGTGACGGTCTCGTCGCACCGCGAGGCCGACGGCACCGTGGCCGTGACCGTGAGCGACAACGGCAGGGGCATCCCCCGCGGCACGCTCGAGAAGGTCTTCGAGCCCTTCTTCACCACCAAGGAGGCGGGCACGGGCCTCGGGCTCGCCATCGTGCGGCAGATCGTCGAGCGCCACGGCGGCCGCGTCGAGCTCGAGAGCGTCGAGGGCAAGGGCACGCGCGTGACGGTCTTCGTGCCCGGCGCGCGCTCGAAGGGCGCATAGACGCTTCGAACACCGGGGATGTTCGAATCGTCGCGACGCCCGGCGAGCCCGGCGCGCGGGACCCTTGCAACAGGGCGGCGGGTGCGCGAATGATCCGCGCACGATGCGAACCACACTCCAACGGACCCTGGTCTTCTTCACGGGCGCGCTGCTCCTCGGCGCGGCGGCCGGCGCCCAGAACGCCCCCGCGGGCGACGCGGGCGCGACGCGCACGCTCACCGTCGCGACGCTCGCCCCCGCGGGCTCGACGTGGATGCGCGGCCTCGACGCGGCCAACCGCGAGCTGCGGCGCCGCACGGCGGGCGCCGTCGCGCTGCGCTTCTACGCCGGCGGCGTGCAGGGCGACGAGAGCGAGATGGTTCGCAAGATGCGCCAGGGTCGGCTCGACGGCGCGGTGATGACGGGCATCGGGCTCGGGCAGATCCACCGCCCCGTGCTCGCGTACATGCTCCCGGGGATGTTCCCGAACCGCGAGGCGATGATGCGCTCGCGCAACGCCCTCTCGCACGAGATCGAGGGCCAGTTCATGGGCCAGGGCTTCTACCTCGCGTCGTGGGGCGAGTCGGGCGCGCCGCGGCTCTTCTCAACCCATCAGGTGCACACGCCCGCCGACCTCCGGCAGACGCACCCGTGGGTGTGGCGCGACGACGTGATCCTGCCGGCGTTCTTCACCGAGGCGGGCGCCACGGGCGTGCCCCTCGCGCTGCCCGAGGTGCTCTCGGCGCTCCAGACGCACCGCATCGACACGTTCGTGGCGCCGCCCTACGCGGCCGTGGCGCTCCAGTGGTCGTCGCAGGTGCAGTTCGTCTCCGAGGGCACCGGGAGCTTCGGCATCGGCGGCATCGTGTTCACGCGCCGCGCGTGGGAGAGCCTGCCCGAGGCGCAGCGGCCCGTGGTGCGCGAGGTGATCGACAACTTCAGCCAGCTCATCGGCCGCAACGTCTCGCGCGACGACGAGGCCGCCCTCACCTCGATGCGCTCGCGCGGCGTCACGCAGGTGAACTACACCGACGCCGAGCGCGCCCAGTGGACGGCCCTCTTCGGCCGCGCCCGCACGCGCCTCGTGGGCACCATCTCCGACGCGGCCTGGATGGACCGCGTCAGGAACGCCCGCTGACGCCCCTCACACGTTGATCAGGTCGAAGAGCTTGTCGGCCAGGGGCTTGTTCAAGAGCTTGAGCTGGCGGCAGACCTCGTTGGCCGCGTCCCAGTTGCCCGTGCGGAAGTAGCACTCGCCCAGGTCGAACTGCAGCGCGGCGTCCTGCGGGTACGTCCTCGCGGCGCGGCGCAAGGGGTCGATCGCCTCGCGGAAGCGCCCGAGGCTCTTGTAGGTGGCCCCGAGGCCCTTCTGCGCGACGGTGTTGTCGGGCTGCGACTGGAGCACCCTGCGGTACGAGCGCGAGGCCTCGTCGGTGCGCCCCGCGCGCTCGAGCAGCGTCGCGAGCGCGAGGTGCGCGTCGAGGTCGTCGGCCCTGAGCTTGATGGCCTCGGAGTACGCCGCGATGGCGCCCTCGGCGTTGCCGAACTCCGCGTACACGAAGCCCAGGCCCGACTGGATGGCCGCGTCTTGCGGCGCGAGGCGCGCGGCGTTCTCGAGGTGCCCGAGGGCCTCGGTGGCGCGGCCCACGCGGCGGTACGCGAGCCCGAGCGCGTAGTGGGCGTGCGCGAGCTCGGGGTTGAGCCGCACGGCCTCGCGCAACGCGTCGACGGCCTCGTCCCAGCGGTCGATGTACGTGCAGAGCAGCCCGAGCTTCTGGTGGGCCTCGGCCGCCTGCGGGCGCAGCTTGATGAAGCGCCGGTACGCGTCGGCCCCCTCGGCGTACTTGCCGAGCATCTCGTAGGCGCCCGCGAGGCGCCACACCGCGTCGGCGTGGTCGGGCCGCGCGCGCACGGCCTGGCGCAAGACCTCGGCGCCCTGCTCCACGCGCCCGAGGTCGATGTAGCCCGCGCCGAGGCCCGCGAGCGCGTCGACGTACTCGGGCTTGATGCGCGTCGCGGCCTCGTAGGCCTGCACGGCCTCGGCGGCCTGGCCCGCGTCTGCGTAGAGCTTGCCGAGGTGGTACCAGGCCTCGGCCTGGCTCCGGTCGATCTCGATGCACGCGCGGAACGCGTTGGCCGCCTCGACGTAGCGCCCGAGGTCGCGCAGCGTCTCGCCGAGCGCGAGCTTGAGCGGCGCCTCGCGGGGCATGAGGTCCGACGCGTGCTTGAGCGCGGTGGCGGCCTCGTCGAGCCGGTCGAGCGTCTTGAGCGCCTGCGCGAGCTGGCGGTAGCTCTCGGCGTTCGAGGGGTCGATGCGAATGGCCTCTTGAAGCGGCGCCACGGCGGCCTCGAAGTGCCCGAGGGCCACGAGCGACGAGCCGTACCCGCGGTACGACACGCCGTCGTTGGGGTCGAGGCGCAGCGCGCGCTGAAAGACGTCCTGCGCCTCGTTGTAGAGCCCCGAGGCGAGGTAGGTCTCGCCGAGCGTGCGGTACGCGAGCGGGTGCATCGGGTCGAGGCGAATGGCCTGCGCCAGCGCGTCGACGGCCTCCTGCGCGCGGCCCGACTTCATGTAGAGGATGCCCAGCTCGGTGTACGTGCGCGCGTCGTCGGGGCGCATGCGCAGCGCCTGCTTGAAGCGCTCGATGGCCTCCTGCGGGCGGTTCATGTCGCGGCTGAGCGCGCCGATCTGCACGTACGCGTCGGCGTCGTCGGGCTTGAGGCGCGACACCTGCCGCCACGCGAGCAGCGCCTCCTGGTGCATGCCGAGGCGCCGGTAGACCGCGCCCAGGTGCTCGTACGCCTCGGTGAAATCAGGGCGCAGGAGCGTCGCCTGGCGGTGGGACTCGGCGGCGTCCTTGAGGTTCTGCACGCCCTCGTACGCGAGGCCGAGGTGGTGGTGCGCGTCGGCGTGGTCGGGCTTGATGCGCACGCAGTCGCGCAGCGACTGGATGGCCTCGTGCGGTTTGCCGAGCTGCTCGCACGCGAGGCCGAAGTTGTACATCGCGTCGGGGTCGTCGGGGTGCCGCGCGAGGGCGCGCCGCAGGCTCTCGATCGCGTCGTCGCCGCGCCCGAGCTTGTTGAGCGCGATGCCGTGGTTCCGCTGCGACGTGGTGTCGTCGGGGTTGAGCCAGATGGCCTGCTCGTAGGCGTCGGCGGCGTCCTGCCAGCGCTCCATCGCGAGGTACGTCTCGCCGAGCGCGGCGTGCAGCGCGGCCTCGTTGGGCCGCATGCGGATGGCGTCTTGAATCACCCGCACCGCGGCCTCGGGCTTCTTGAGCTTGCGGTACGCGAGGCCGAGCGCGAAGTACGCCTCGTGGCGGTCGGGCCGGGCCTTGACCGCGCGCTCGTACGACACCGCCGCGTCGTCGTAGCGGTTGAGGGCCGCGTACGACGCCCCGAGCTTGAGCAGCGCCTCGGGGTCCTCGGCGCGCAGCGAGAGGGCGCGGCGCAGGGCGTCGACGGCGTCCTCGTGGCGCGACATCGCCTGGTAGGCGAGGCCCAGGTTGTAGAGCGCTTCGAAGTGGTTGGGGTCGATGCGCGACGCCTGGCGGTAGCTCTCGACGGCCTCGACGTAGCGGCCCATGCGCGCGTACATCTGCGCGAGCTGAAAGTGCGCGTCGGCCAGGTCGGGCTTGATCTGCACGGCCTTCTTGAAGGCCTCGGCGGCGGCGTCGGCCTTGTCGAGCGCGGCCGACACGACGCCGAGCTGGTGCTGCGCCTCGGCGTAGTTGTCCTTGAGCCGCGTGGCCTGCTTGAAGGCGTCCTCGGCGTCGCGGAGGTTGCCGAGCTCCTTCTCGAACTGCCCGAGCGTGAAGTGAAAGACGGGCTCGTAGGGCTGGAGGCGAATGGCCTGGCGGATCGCCTGCGCGGCCTCCTTGGGGCGCCCGAGGTCTTTGTAGACCGTGCAGAGGATGTTGTACGCGGGGGCGCAGTCGGGGTCGAGCTGCGTGGCCTTCTCGAGGGCCTCGACCGACTCCTGCATCGAGCCGACGGCGTGGCACGACACGCCGAGGCCCACGAAGTAGAGCGGGTCGTCGGCGCGACGTCGGATGGCCTCGCGGAGGTTCGCCACGGCCTCGACGTGGTTGCCGAGGTGCTGGTTGGCGAAGCCGAGGCCCGCGTGGCCCTCGGCGTCGTCGGGCGTGATGCGCACGACCTCGTTCCAGTAGCCGCGGGCTTCTTTGAAGCGCTCGAGGCGCGCGAGGAGGCGCGCCATCGCGCGGTGCGTGGAGGCGCGGTTGGGGTCGAGCTCGATCGACCGGCGCCACTGGAGCAGGGCGTCGTCGTTGCGGTTCTGCGCCTGGAGCGACTCGCCGTAGCGGAAGAGGTCTTCGGCGTTGCCGGGCTCGACGGCGAAGAGGTGTTCGAACGTGCGGACGGCCTCGGGGTAGCGCTGCACGCCGTGGTAGGCGAGCGCGAGGTTGCGCAGGATCTCCCCGTCGCCGGGGCGCTGCTCGTTGGCGCGCTCGAGGAAGGGCACGGCATCGCGGTAGTCGCTCGCCTGCACGTGCACGATGCCCACTTCGGCCGTGGCCGCGGTGAAGTCGGGCCGCAGGCGCAGCGCGGTGCGGTAGGCGCTCGACGCGTCGGCGAACTGACGCTGGCGCGCGAGGGCCTGGCCGAGCTTGTACCAGGCCTCGGCGTGGTCGGGCTTGAGGCGCACGGCGTTGCGCAGGCCCTCGACGGCCGGGTCCCACTCCTCGCGCTGCGCGTGCACGAGCGCGAGGTTGTAGTACGCGTCGGCGAAGTTGGGGTCGAGCGCGATGGCGCGGCGGTGCTGCTCGATCGCGTCGTTGTACTTGCTGGCGTTGCGGTACGCGACCCCGAGCTGGTTGCGCTTGAAGGGGTCGTTGGGTCGAACCAGAAGGGCGGTCTTCAGGTTCTCGATGGTCTTCTCAAGACGGTCGTCCATGGGGGCGCTCGCGCTCCTCGCAAGGGGCCGAGGGTCTGTTCGGCGGGCCGTGGAGCGCGGGCGATGTTCGCCCCTCCGGCGGGTCCTGTCACCCCGGAACGACCCCGCTACGGGGATCCCGACGTTCTGTTTCCCGTCGCGGCCGCGAGGGGCGGCGATCGGACGCCCGGCGCACGGCCTACTGCGCGCCGCACGCGAGCCAGTCGGCGAGGCGGTCGCGCTCGGCGCGCGAGGGGTCGTCGGGGCCCGGCGGCATCGAGTCGTTGTCGCCCGCCGAGCGCGCGAAGATGCGCTCGCGGTGACGTCGCACCTGCTCCGCGGTGTCGAAGATGAACTCGCCCGGCGCGCCCCTGCGGTCGGCCGACGCCGAGCCGTGGCAGCTCTGGCAGTAGCGCGCCATGAAGCCGGCGCCGAAGTTCTCGTAGGTGGCGCTGGTGCCGCCGGGCGGGCACGGGTGCTCGTCGATCGACGTGAACGCGCACGAGCCGAGCGCGAGCGCGAGCGCGAGCGCGAGCGCGAGCGCGAGGAGCGCGGGCCTCACCACAGCCGCACCGTGCCCGAGAGCGTGACGCCGCCCGTGACGTACCAGCTCGGGCCGCTCGAGTACGTGAGGTACATCGCGCTGAGCTCGGGCCCCACCCAGAGTTCGAAGGTCTCTCCGCCGCGCACGCGCCAGTCGAAGCCCGCGCCGAAGTAGACGCCCGCGCGGTGGCGGATGCCCGTGCCGATGCCGAGCGCCGCGCCGCCGGGCTGCTCGGCGACGGCGGCCATCGACTCCTCGTGCTGGTGCACGAAGGCCGCGAACGCGCGCGGCCGGTAGCGCTCGCGGAGCGTGACGCCCACGTCGACGCCGAAGGTCAGGCGCGTGAGCAGGCGCTGGTCGACGCGCGCGTAGCCGAGCGACGCGCCCACGAAGGGCGTCACGACGCGCGCGAGGCGCAGGCCCGCGGTGAAGCCTCCGTACCCGAGCGCGTCGCCCGACCAGCCGCTCGCGCCTCCCGACGCGCCGAGGCCGAGGGCGAGCGCGCCGCGCGTGGGGCGCGCGGGGGCGACGTGAGCGGGCGGCGTGGGGGGCGTGTCGGCGTGAGGCGGCGGCATGGGGTGGCTCTCTCGGTTGCGAAGCGGTGCGCCGGAGTTCAGCGCGCGCGGCAGGCGCCGTACGCGGTGTCGCAGTACGCGTCGGGCCCGCAGGCCGAGTCGTCGGCGCAGCCACAGAAGCCGTAGCGCGTGTAGCAGCCGCGGCCGGGCCCGCAGGCGGTGCTCGCCGAGCACTGACAGCGGCGCGGCGTCGCGGCGCCGCAGGTGCTCCCCGCGGTGCAGTCGGCGTTGCTGGTGCACGCGAAATGGCAGACGCCCGTGGCGGCGTCGCAGCGCGCGGCGCCGCAGAGGGCCGCGGGGTTGTACGCGCACGACGGGTAGCACGCCGACAGCGAGCCGACGGGGCGGCAGAGGTAGCCCGCGCGGCAGCCCGCGGCGCCCGTGCACACGCGGAGGCAGAAGCTCGTCGAGCCGTCGGTCACGCACGTGCTGCCCGAGGGGCAGTCGGAGAGCGCCCTGCACTGCCGGGTGCAGTAGCCCGCCGCCCACCCGATCGCGTCGGGGAAGCACAGCGGCGCCTGCGCGTCGCAGTCGGCGTTGCGCGCGCAGGGGGCGCCGACGCCCGTGGGCACGCACGCGCCCGCGCGGCACCGCGAGCCGTCTCCGCAGCGGGCCCCGCACGCGCCGCAGTTCGCGGGGTCGGACTGCGGGTCGACGCACGCGCCCGCGCACGCGAGCTGGCCCGCGGGGCACGCGAGCG
>JBDHVF010000157.1:0-12248 GCA_039809605.1 Polyangiales bacterium
CCACGTCGCGCCACGGGCGCCACGCGCCGGCGAGCTCGAGCACGAGGCGCCGCGTGCGCACGCCGTCGGGCGTGGGCCAGGCGCGGCTCCGGTCGTCCCACGTGGCGGCGTCGGCCATCGCGGTGGCGCCCACGCGCACGGCCCCGCGGTCGCCGGGCGAGCTCACGGACGTCACGGGCGACGCGCCGACGCCGCAGGGGCACGCCGCGGCCGCCGCCGACGCGAGGGCGAGGGCGAGGGCGAGGCTACGGGATGAACGTGTCGACGAGCGCGACATCGGAGCGGCCCCCCTGGGCGAGTCGGAAGGTGATCTCCCAGCGGCCCGACATCGTGAGACGCAGGTCGTCGACGGCGAAGCCCTGGCCCTCGGGCGACACGGAGCCGTACGAGAGGCCGTGGTCGTGCGAGGGCATGCGCGCGGTGACCTCGGCGAGGGTCGCGGGCGCGCCGCTGGCGTCCCACGCGCGCACGTGCAGCGAGTTGCTCCCGCGGCGCAGCCCGCCGTCGTCGTACGTGAGCTGGATGCGGAACAGCCCGCGCTCGGTCGTCTCGGGCGCCGCCGTCGCGTCGGGCGCGGGCGCGCCGCAACCGGCGAGCGCCGCGAGCAGGGTGATGAGTCCGATGGAGCGGTGCATGCCACGGATCGTGGGCGCCGCTGCGTGCGCTCACAAGCACCTTGCCCTGCGACGTAGTGACGCAGGTGCGAATTGTCATGCGCGATCGCGCGCCACGCGCCGACGCGACGTCGACGCCCTCGCGGGGGTCGATCGTCGCGTCGCGCGTCGATGCCGTGGTGGGGAGCGGTCAGGTGGCCGAGGGGTGGAGCTGCGCGGCCTCGCCGGCGCTGGGGGTCGCGCTGACGGCGGCGGCCTCGCGGGCGCGCGCCTCGCGCACGGCCTGTCTGCGCCCGGCGATGAGGTGCCACGCGACGGCGCCGACGATCATCGCGGCGAAGAGCCCGACGCAGATCGCGCCTCCGCGGGGGTAGCTCTCGATGGTGAAGTTGGCGATGTCACCCTTGCCGAAGATGATGGGGGTGAAGGGCGGCACGCGCACGGGCGCGGTGGGGTCGAGGTCGTGCCCCATCTGGTAGAGCTTGTAGTAGAAGCGCCCCAGCGCGAAGAAGAGCACGTACATGCTGATCACCGAGAGGTCGACGAGCGAGCGCACGCTGCCGATGGCCGCGACGCGCAGGGTGAGCAGCGCGAGGATGCCGAGCGCGAAGGGCATCCAGTCGAGGTCGGTGAGCGCCGCGCGGTCGATGTGGTGCATCCCGATGTAGTGGTTGATCGTGTTGATCTCTTGCAGGTGCTGGCCGTTGTTGCCGCCCTTGACCATGTACGAGAAGATGTCGACGTAGAGCCCGCTCGGGTACTGGGGGGCGGTGAGCGTGATGCGCCAGAGGGGCATCAGGAAGCTCAAGACCAGCGGCACCACGGCGAGCGCGAGCAGCACCCGCCCCCACGGGAAGAGCGGCCGGTCGAGGAACTCGTAGAACTTCTGGATCGGGTTCTTCATCGTCTTTCTCCGAAAGCGGACGCGTCGGTCACACCGCGTCGCCGCGGCGGAAGTCGCGCAGCGCCCAGGCCCAGGCGCCGGCGCCCACGAGCGAGGGCCAGAGCACGCCGAGCGCGAAGAGCTTCGCCGGGCCGAGGCGCGTGGCGAGGTAGAAGCCCACGGGCCCGAGCGTGCCGAGGTCGGGCTCGAGGCCCGAGAGCAGCGCGAGCCGCGCGGACTGCACGGGGTTCGCCGCCGCGAGCACGAACACCGCGCGGGGGTTGAGCTGCCACTGGAGCATCAGGCCCACGAGGGCGAAGTCGAGCAGGGCCACGCCGAGGGCCCAGGCCACGAGGCCGTAGACGAGCGCGCGGGCCTGGTTGCGCGTGCCCGTCGAGATCGCGAGGCCCACGCCCACGCTGGCCCAGAGCAGCGCGGCGCACACGGCCAGGGCGCGCAGCGAGAAGCGCCACGCGGGCCCCGCGTCGCCGAGCCACGACCCCACGACGGCCATCGCGACGAGCAGCGCCGCGAGCGGCGCGAGCAGCGCGAGGTAGCGCGTGACGGTCACGCCCACGAGGTAGCCCGCGCGCGAGAGGGGCTGGCTGAAGAGGAACTCGAGCGTGCCGTCTTCGCGCGCGCGGTTGACCACCTGGCACGTGGCCGTGAGCGCGAGCAGCGGGAGCACGAGCAAGAGGGCGTGCCCGAGCGAGAGGAGCACGCGGTCCATGCCGGTGAACTCGACCACGGCCGACTCGCGCAGCGCGGCGAGCACGAACACCGCGGCCAGCAGGCCGTAGACGCTGGCCGAGAGCGTGAGCCAGCGCGAGCGGCGCACCTCGGCCAGCTCGAGCCGCACGACGGCGAGCACCTCGCGGATCATCGGGGCACCTCCCTGGCGGGCATGGCGGCGACGCGGTCGAACGCGGCCTCGTAGCTCATCGCGCCGGGCGCGTCGCGTCCCGTGGCGGCGAGGCCGTAGCCCATGGGCGTCGCGGGGGCGGGCACGAAGCCCGCCTCGGCGCGCGAGAGCCAGCGCTCCGAGCGCGAGTCGTGGAAGTACATCGCGTGAACCTCCGGGCGCCGCTCGCGCACGTAGCTGAAGAGGCACCCCGGGTCGTCGAAGTTGAGCACGGACCCGTCGGAGGTCTGGAGCTGCGCGGCGAAGCGGGGGTCGCCCACGTGCATGTGGCAGTGCGCGCAGGCCTCGCGGTCCCACGCCACGGGCTCGACGCCCGACGGGAGCGACTGCATGCGCGAGACGAGCAGCGCCAGGGCCGCCAGGGCGGCGACGGCCACCCCCGCGAGCGTTCGCTTCGAAGCCTTGCCTCGGATCGCGTCGGCCATCGCGTCAGCCCTCCGCCGCGGCCTGCGCGGCCTCGCCCTCGACGTAGGCCGCCGCGGCGCCGTCGTAGGCCACCACGCCGTCGTGCAGCACCACGATGCGGTCGACGAGCCCGCGCACCTCGTCGATGCGGTGCGAGCAGAAGACCCTCGTCGCGCCGCCGGCCGTCTCGTCGAGCAGTTCGAAGAAGCGCTGCCTCGCCCGCGCGTCGAGGCTGGCCGTGGGCTCGTCGAGGATGAACAGCGACGCGCCCGTCGCGAGCGCGAGCGCGATGAGGAGCTTCTGCTTCATGCCCCCCGAGAGCTCGCGGAAGGGCCGCCCTTCGAGGGCCGCGAGGTCGAGCTCCATGCGCGCCGCGAGGGCGCGCACGGCCTCGGGGCGCAGCTCGCGCAGGGCGCACACGGCCCCCACGAGCTCGCCCACGGGCGCCCCCCACTGGGGCGCGAACTGGGGCACGTACGCGAGCCTGCGCGCGACCTCGTCGCGGCGTTCGAAGGGCGAGCGGCCGTCGAGCAGCACGTCGCCCTCGCAGGCCACCAGGCCCATGAGCGCGCGCAGGAGCGTCGACTTGCCCGAGCCGTTGGGGCCCACGAGGCCCACGCGCGCGCCCTGGGGCACCTCGAGGCTCACGCCCCGCAGGGCCGTCACGTTGCCGAAGCGCTTCTGTACGTTTCGAAGCTCGATGCGCATGTCAGCGCGCCTCCGCGCGAACGGCCACACGGGGCCTGCGGTCGACGAGGATGGTCTGCGGCGCGAAGAGCGGCGCGATGTGGCTCGCGGCGTCGACCAGCGCGAGCACGGGCGTCGCCGAGAAGAAGGCCAGCGCGGGGCGGCGCGAGGTGAGGTCGCCCGAGAGGCTGCGCACCTCGTAGGGCACGTCGCCGACGCCGTCGCCGTCGAGGTCGTAGCCCTGGTAGTCGTCGAACTGGTTGCCCTCCCAGCGCGTGCCGAGCGCGTCGCCGCCGCCCTCGACCAGCACCTGCGCGCCGTTGTCGCGGAAGCGGTTGGCGAGAAACACGTTGCCGGCCTGGCTGGCGTGAAAGACCACGGCCGCGCGCGCGAGGCGGAACTCGTTGCGCTCGAAGGTGTTGCGCTCGTCGAGGCGCGTGGGGCTCGTGTCGAGGTACGCGCCCGTGGTCACGCGCGCGAAGGTGTTGTCGCGCACCGTGACGCCGCCCGAGTCCTTGAGCCCGAGGCCCATGCCCGCGGCGCCCGTGGCCTCGGCCATCACGTTGCCGGTCACGGTGACGTCGTGGCTGTACATCACGAAGAGGCCCACCACGTCGTCGACGTAGCGGTTACGCTCGACGACGCAGCCGTTGCTGAACATCAGGTGCGTGCCGTAGCGCCCGTGCTCGACGCGGTTGCCCACGACGCGGTTGCCCGGCGCGTACCACACCACCAGGTCGCGGCTGTGGAGCACGGTGTTGCCCTCGACCACGCAGCCGGTGGCCTCCCACAGCCTGATGCCGTCGCCGCGCAGGCCCAGGGCGGGCTCGCCGGTGCCGATCACGGTGTTGCCGCGCAGCGTCGCGCGCTGCACCCGCTGCGCGAGGATGCCGTAGATCGCGCGGTCGATGCGCACGCCCTCGACGGTCACGTCGTCGGCCTCGATGCTCACGCCGGCGTCTTCGGTGTCGTAGCGCCCGCCCGAGCCGCGCACCGTGACCCCGATGAGGCGCGCGCCGCGGGCCGTGATGCGCACGGTGGTCCCCTCGCCGCTCGTGCGGATCACGGCCGACGAGGGGCCCCAGAGCGTGACGGAGTGAGCGAGCACGACGGGGCCGCGCCACGAGCCCGGCGTGAGGCAGAGCGAGGCGCCGTCCTGCGCCGCGTCGAGGCGTTGTTGAAGGTCGTCGCCCGGGTTGATGTCGGCGCAGTCTGCGGGTCGAGCGGGCGGAGAGAGCGGCGGCGCGACGAGGCCCGTGCGCGCGGCGGTGCAGACCCGAGGGCCCGCCGCGAGGCCGAGCGCGAGCAGCACCGAGAGCGCGCCGAGCGTGGTGATCCTTCGGGCGGTCTGGGTGGGGGCTCGCATGGCGTCCTCGCGGAGGGTGACGGGGAGGGTGCTAGAGCACGCGGCGCGCCGGGTGCGCGGTCGCGTTGCGCGGGCCGATCGTGCGCGCCTGCGTGGGCGCGGCAGGCGCAGCGGGTGCAGCGGGCGCGGCACCGGGTGCGGCGGGTGCAGCGGGTGCAGCCGCGGGCTCGACGAGCAGGTAGCCGGCCATCTCGAGGTGCAGCGCCGAGCAGAACTCGGTGCAGTACACGGGGTAGACGCCCGCGCGGTCGGCGACGAAGTCGACGTTGGCGTGCTCGCCGGGCTCGAGCGAGAGGTTGATGTTGTACTCGGCGATGGCGAAGCCGTGGGTGGCGTCGCGGGCCTGCTCGATGTTGGTGATGTGCAGGTGCACGCGGTCGCCCTGGCGCACGCGCAGGGTGTCGGGCGTGAAGTGGCTGCGCACGGCGGTCATGTAGATGTGCACGCCGTCGTCGCGGCGCTCGACGCGCTCGTGGCCGCCCTCGACCGCGTTGGGGTCGTGGCGCCCGGTGAGCGGGTCGATGCCCGCGGGGGTGTACACGTCGATCGGGTGGAGCCGGTCGGCGCGGATCATCTGCGCGTAGTGCGGCTCGCCGAGGGGGATGGGCATGTCGTAGATCATGTCCATCTGGGGCCCGTCGATGTCGACGAGCTGAAAGTTCTGCGGCAGCAGCGGGCCCACGTGGCCGAAGCGGTCGAGCGACCACTTGTCCATGGCGACGAGCCAGTGGCCCTGCGGGGTGACGGTGTCGCCCTCGGCGGTGACGAGGTGGCCGATGTTGTAGTGCACCGAGACCTTGTCGCGCAGGCGCAGGTCGCGCACCGACCAGCGGGCCACGCGCGACTCGAGGAAGAGCGAGGTGTACGCGTTGCCCTGGTTGTCGAACTGCGTGTGCAGCGGGCCGAGGCCGACCTCGACCTGGCCGCGGATCGAGTCGCGGAAGGGCAGGATGGGCACGCCGTAGGGGTCGTGGCCTTCGAAGCGCCGCTGCTGGATGAGGTTGCGGATGCGCGCGAAGTTGTAGACCGTGGTGTGGGTGTCGAGCTTGCCGCCGACGACGAGGTCCTCGCCGTCGGGCGTCACGTCGACGCCGTGGGGGCTCTTGGGCTCGGGGATGAAGTAGAGCAGGCCCTCTTCGATGGCGACCGGGAGGCGGATGATGCGCATGCCCGCGATGGTCTCGGTGCGCCCGGCGGCCACGACCTCGGCGGCGTGGCGCCAGTTGATCACGTGCAGGTAGTCGGTGTCGTTGCGCGACGCGCCCGACTCGAGCGGGGGCCTGCCCTCGGCGTTGCCGCCGTAGGAGCGCTCGGTGTTGAACGAGTTGATGAACGCCCAGCCGTCGGACGAGAGCTTGCCGGCGTCGGCGAGGTCCTGCATGTACGGCGGGAGCTCCATCGCGAACGACTGCGACTCGTCGATGCGGCCGCGCTGGCGGTCGAACTTCCAGAAGACCACGACCCCGCGGTAGTCCTCGTTGTAGCGGGAGACGTCGGCGTACCGGCCGTCGAGGGGCATGGGGTACTGCGAGCTCTCGATGATGTAGTCGGTGTTCGGCGTCACGAAGCAGCCGCCGTGGTCCGAGCGCATGAGGTTCGAGTGGACGATCTGCGTGGTGACGAAGTCGTGGAGGTTGACCACCGCGACGCGCGCGTTGGCCTTGTCGCCCACGAAGATGAACTGCCCGTCGTACGAGCCGTTGGTCTCGCTGAGCGAGGGGTGGTGCATGTCACCCCAGCGCAGCTCGGCGCCGTCGCGGTTGCCGCTGGCGAGCAGCGCGTCGGTCTGGTCGCCGTAGCCGTAGCCCTGCCAGGGCTCGGGCGTGAAGACGCCCACGTACTTGATGATCCGCATGCTCGGCACGCCGATCACCAGCAGGTTGCCTCCGTGCCCGCCCGACGCGAAGATCAGGTACGGGTCCGAGCGGCCCGTCGGGGTGTACGTGCGCAGCGCGGCGCTCACGTCGTGCTCGGAGAGGTTGCGCGCCCGCATGAGCTGCGAGACCGACGCCCCCGAGTCGCCGCCGCGCTTGCACGCGGGCGCGACGGCGACCGCCCCCAGCACGAGCGCGCCCAGGGCGAGCGCCCATTTCTTCCATTGAGAGCCCATCTTCGTCACTCCACTTCTGTCGCCACGCGCCGCCCCGCGGCGGCGCGCCGACGGCCGCTCCGGCTATTGACCGAGCGAGCGAACGTGCTCGCGCAGCGCAGCCACCACGAGGGGCTTGTCGTTGAGGTCGGGGTTGGCGGGCATCGCGGGGCTCTTGCCCACCGCCGCGCCGCCGTACTGAATGATCCGCTCGATGTGCGCGTCGGTGACGCTCGCCTGCCACGCGTGGTCGTGGAAGTTCCTGGGCGGGGGCGTGAGGCCCGCCGAGGCAGGCCCGTCGCCGCCGCCGGTCTGCCCGTGGCACGGCGTGCAGCGCGACGCGAAGATCTGCTGCGCCTCCGCCCGCGCCTCGGGGGTGATCGACGACGAGGCGCTCGCAGCGCTCCCGCTGCCTCCACCGGCGCCGCCCTTGTTGCAGCCGCCGATCGCGGCGCCCGCGAACATCGCCAGCGCCAGGGTCGCCATCGCAGTCATTCTCACGTGCGTCATCGAAACTCCTCCTCGGCCCCCTTCGGGGTAGCCCGCGCTTCAATGGATTCCATCATCCGTTGAAACGTTCGGGTCACTAGGCGCACGTCAATAGACCGTCAAGTCTGTTGATGGCACCCTCCCGGCCAGGTGCAGCCCATGTGCCGCCCCAGGAGCACGCATGACATTTCTCACCCAGACCGCTGAGTACGCGCTTCGCGCGATGGCTCACCTCGCGACGCTCGAGCCCGGCACCTCGGCGCGCGCCGTCGAGCTCGCGGAGGCCACGTCCATCCCCGCGCACTACCTCTCGAAGGTGATGCGACGGCTCGTGCTGGCCGGCCTGGTCGACTCACAGAAGGGCCACCACGGGGGCTTCGCGTTGAGCCGCGCGCCGTCGAAGATCCGCTTCGGTGAGATCCTGGCCGCCGCGGGCGTCGACCCCGAGCAGAACCACTGCGCCTTCGGCTGGGGCCGCTGCAACAACGTCAACCCCTGCCCCCTGCACGAGGCCTGGAGCGAGCTCCGCGAGCGGTGCGACTCGTGGGCGTCGGACACCACCCTCGCAGACGTGCGCACGCCCTCGCGCGGCGTGGTGAAGCTCCGTCGCCGATGACGTCCACGCACCCCGAGCGCGCACGCGCGTCGCGTGACGTATCCCCTGCGCCTCGGCGCTTCGCGTGCGCCGCGGGTGGCGCGCGGCACGGGGCGTGAGAGCGATGGGCGACTCGATGAACCCTCCGACCCCGAACGAAGTACTCGCCCGGCGCCCTCACGCGCCCCCGTCGCTCGACTTCGACGACCACCCGCTGATCGCCATCTGGGAGGTGACGCAGGCCTGCGACCTCGTCTGCCAGCACTGCCGCGCGTGCGCGACGCCGCACCGCAACGCGGGCGAGCTCGACACCGAAGAGGGCTTCGCCCTGCTCGCGAAGATCAAGGCCATGGGCACGCCCGTGGTCGTGCTCACGGGCGGCGACCCGGCCAAGCGCGCCGACATGCCCGCGCTCGTGGCGCACGGCGCGTCGCTCGGGCTCACGATGACGGTCACCCCGTCGGGCACGCCGCTGATGACCGACGCGCTCGTCGCCGAGCTCGCGCGCTCGGGCGCGGCGCGCATCGCCGTCTCGATCGACGGCCCCGACGCGGCGAGCCACGACGCGTTCCGCGGCGTCGAGGGCAGCTTCGCCGAGAGCCTGCGCATCCTGCGGGCGGCCCGCGCGTGCGGCGTCGAGGTGCAGATCAACACCTCGGTGGGGCCCCACAACTTCAAGGCCCTGCGCGCGATGGCCGACCTCGCGGCCTCGCTCGACGTCGCGCTCTGGGCGGTGTTCGTGGTGGTGCCCACGGGCCGCGCCGGCGCGTCGCTCCTGCTCCGCGCGCACGACGTCGAGCGGCTGCTCGAGGAGCTGGCCGACATCGCCGCGACGGCCCCCTTCGACGTGAAGACCACGGCCGCGCCGCACTTCCGGCGCATCATGCTCCAGCGCAAGCAGCGCGAGGGGGCGCGCGGCGTGCTGCGCGACGTCGACGAGCACGGCGTGGTGCGCGGCCAGCGGGGCATCACCGACGGCGTGGGCTTCGTGTTCGTGTCGCACACGGGCGAGATCTACCCGAGCGGGTTCATGCCCGTGAGCGCGGGCAACGTGCGCCGCGACGACCTCGCGTCGGTCTACCGCGCGCACCCGCTCTTCACGTCGCTGCGCGACGCCGACGGCCTCGGCGGCAAGTGCGGCGCGTGCCCCTTCCGCCGCGTGTGCGGCGGCTCTCGCGCGAGGGCCTGGGCCATGCGCGGCGACCCCGTCGCCGAGGACCCGCTCTGCGCGTACGTGCCCCGCGGCTACGGCGAGTAGCCGACGGTCAGACTCAGGTCTGGCCGTTGACGTAGCGCGCGGGGCATGGCCGCGCGAACTCGCGCGCCGCGTTCACACGCAGCGAGACTCGTCAACGGCCAGACCTGAGTCAGACCGCCAGCGGGCTCGCGCTCCCGGCGTGCGAGCCCGCGGGCGACGCGCCCACCAGGGCCTCGAGCGCCGCGACGTCGCGCAGCACGAAGCCGCCCTCGTGCGTCTCGAGCACCCGGTCCTTCTGCCAGCGCGACATGGTTCGAATCACCGTCTCGATCGTGGCGCCGACCCCCAGGGCGAGGTCGTTGCGAGAGAGCGGCACGGGGAGGATCGTGCTGCCGTCTTCGGCCTCGTCGCCGAAGCGGGCGCGCAGATCGAGGAGGAGCGCCGCGAGGCGCTGGGGGACCGAGCCCGCGCACATCACCGCGATCTTGCCGCGCAGCGTGCGCGCGTGGGCGAGAAGGCTGCGCGTCATGGAGAGGGCGGCCTCGGGCTGGCGTTCGACGATGCGCGCGAGCACCGACGAGGGCACGAGCAGGGTCTCGACCACGGGCGTGATGGGAACGGCGTCACCGATGTACGGGCTGCCGTCGAGGGCGGCCCAGTAGCCCACGGCCTCGCCGGGCCCGAACGCGTCGATGAGCGTGGGGCGCAGGCCGCCCTGGTTGCCCACGAGCTTCACGATGCCCGACACGATGACCTGAAAGTGCGTCGCCGCCTCGCCCGAGCGCCAGATGACCTCGGACTTCTTGAAGCGCTGCGCCTTCGCGGCGCGCGCCATCTCGCACACGGCCGCCGCGCCGAGCGCGGCCACCACGGGGTTGCGCCGGAGGAGGAACTCATAGCGGCCTGAGCCGATGGGTTCGACGCGCGCCTCTCGGAGAGAGAGCGAGGTCACGGGGAGCGAGGCGAGGGTGGCGGCGCTGGGGTTCACGCGCGAGTCGTTAGCAGGGGCGATGCCACCACGCGCCCCTGCGCGCGACCGTTACGCCCTCGCGACGGGGAGCCGCAGCGCGTTCCACGCGAGCATGCCCCCGCGGAGCGAGGCGACCTTGCCGAAGCCTCGCGCAGCGAGCGCGAGCGCGGCCTTTCCCGAGCGCCCGCCCGAGCGGCAGATGAGCAGCAGGGGCGAGGCGCGGTCCCAGCGCTCCGCGACGCCCTCGATCGCGCCCAGCGGAACGAGCTCGGCGCCCGGCACGTGCCCGAGCTCTCCGTCGAACTCGCCGGGCTCGCGCACGTCGACCAGGCGCCCCGCGTGGGCGTTGGCCGCGAGCCACTCGCAGGTGACCTCGGGCACGCCCGCGGCGCTCGCCTCGATGGGCGCCCAGCGCGGCGCCTCGGGCGCGTCGGCGCTCGCCGGGAGCCCCACGGGCACCCCGCAGTGGAGGTTGCGCGGCAGCGCCACGTCGATCTTCTTCGGGTACGCGAGGTCGAGCCCCGCCATGATCCCCGCGAACTCCTCGACCGGGCGCCCGCCGCCGAGGCGCGGGTTCCAGCGCTTCTCCTCGCCCACCGTCGAGACCGTGCGGCCCTTGTAGTCGTGGCCCGGGTACACGAGCGTGTCGTCGGGCAGCGTGAACACCTGCCCGTGAACCGAGCGGTAGAGCGCGCGCGCGTCGCCCTGCTGAAAGTCCGTGCGCCCGCAGCCCCGGATGAGCAGCGCGTCGCCCGTGAAGGCCATGCGATGGTCGTCGGTCACGTACGTCACGCACCCGCTGGTGTGCCCCGGCGTCTCGCGCACCTCGAGGGCGTGCCGCCCGAAGGCCACGCGGTCGCCCTGCTTCACCAGCCGGTCGGGGCAGCCCGCGCCCGCGCGCTCCGAGAGCACGGTCTTGCATCCCGTGCGCTCGCGCAGCGTGCCGAGGCCCGTCACGTGGTCCGCGTGCACGTGCGTGTCGAGCGCCCACACGAGCCTCAGGTCGAGCTCGCGCAACACCTGAAGGTCGCGCTCCACCTGCTCGAGCACCGGGTCGATGAGCACCGCCTCGCGCGTCGCCTCGTCGGCCAGAAGGTACGTGTACGTCGAAGTCTCGGGGTCGAAGAGCTGCCGCGTCAGCATCGTGCGCCTCTCGTTGAATCAGTGTTTCAAGCCGCGCGCGGCGTACCCGCGGCGGCGCCCTCCCCGACAGCAACCGACGTGCCGCGCGGCGCTTCGCGCTTCGCGGCGGCGAACACCCGCGCGCTGCAACGGCGCGCGTTGCCGACGTTTCATCGGGCTGTTTCTCGATGCTTCACCCGCGGGCGCCCGGCGCGACGTTCCGCGGCGTTCGCAGGGTGGCACGTCGCTCGCTCTAGCCCGCGGCGATGTTCATCCTCGGCGTCTCGCTCGCGGTGCTGATCGGCGTCTCGCTCGGGCTCCTGGGCGGGGGCGGGTCGATCCTCACGGTGCCCATCCTGCTCTACGTGTTCGGGCTGAGCCCCGAGCGCGCCATCGCGTCGTCGCTGCTGGTGGTCGGCGCCACGAGCGCGGCGGCGCTGGTGCCCCACGCCCGCGCGGGCCGCGTGCGCTGGCGCACGGGCGCGCTCTTCGGCGCCGCGAGCATGGTGGGCGCGTACCTCGGCGGACGCGTCTCGTCGCGCCTGCCGCCCGCGATGCTGGTGCTCGGGTTCGGCGCGATGATGCTCGTCACCGCCGCCGCGATGATGCGCGGGCGGCGCGCGCCCGAGGGGGCCGAGGGCTCCGAGGCGCCGCCCCTCGCGCGCATCGCGCTGCAGGGCGTGGGCGTGGGCGCGGTGACCGGGCTCGTGGGCGCGGGCGGGGGCTTCCTCGTGGTGCCCGCGCTCGTGCTCCTCGGCCGCCTGCCCATGACCGCGGCCGTGGGCACGTCGCTGCTGGTGATCGCGATGAACAGCGCCGCGGGCCTCGCGGGCCACCTCGCGCGCACGCCCGTGCCGCAGGGCGTCGCGCTGGCCGTCGCGGCCGCGGCCGTGGTCGGCAGCGTCGTG
>JBDHVF010000158.1:0-12238 GCA_039809605.1 Polyangiales bacterium
GCCGGGCACCACGGTTCGGCGACGGCACCTCTGGAGCAACGCGTAGCCCCGCGAAGCGGGGCGGCCGCACGATATTGCCCGGAGTGAGGCGGTGAAACCGAGCCCATGGAGCGACGCCGAACTCCGGCGCGAGCGCCGCGTATCACACGCGTCGGGCTCCCGCTCTACCTCGGCGCCTCGGGCACGAACAGGTTGACGCCCCGGCGCATCGCGGCGCGCACCGCGGGCAGCTCGCGCCCCGTGAGCCACGCGATCACTACGGCCACCCACGGGCGCGGCAGCGCCCTGGCGCGGTGCGTCCCGTTGCGCATCGCCACGTCGACGTCGCCGCCGCGCGCGGTCACCGACACCACGCCCTGCGCGGCGAGGCGCTCGAGCGAAGGGGTCCACGGGCGCGTCGCGCGGCGCCACTCGACCTCGACGCCGTCACGCAGCACCAAGGGGAGCTCCTCGCGGTCACACGGTCGCGCGTGCGCAGGGAGCGGCGGGGCGAGGCCGTCGTCGCGCGAGCGCTTGCGACCCCGAGCGGGCGTGGCCGTTGGCGCGGGGGCGAGGCCCTCGAGCGCGAGCGCGCGCAGCCGCTCCATCGTGTCCGTCGCCACGAGCGCGGAGGGTACACCATGGGCCGCTTCGAAGGGGCAGCGGGCGTTCCCATCGCACAGGGGACGCGGTAGCGTCGCGCGCGAGGAGAGTGACGGAGATGAAGTTCCCGAGGTGGGGCGCCGCCCCTGGCGGGGCGGTGATCGTGGCGGGCCTGTTCGCGTCGTGCGCGCCGGACTTCGACACGACCCGCGCGGCCGCACCCATCGGCACGGTCGGCAACGAGGTCTTCAACGTGATGTGCGAGCGGCTCCACACCGGCGAGTCGCCCACCGACGTCACGTACGAACGCGGCCGCGGCCCCTGCACCCAGGGCCTCTCGGCCACCGCCACCGCGCCGCGCGGCGTCGGCCCCAAGACCGTCGCCCTCGCCCGCATGCGCCGCGACGTGGTCGCCAGCCTCGACGCGGCCATGCCCCGCGCCACGTACACGCCGCTCGACCGGCTTCTGGTGAACCTCCTGCCGCTCTACGGCCCCGACGGGTCGGGGCGCACCGACGCCATGCACCGCCCGCTCATCGTCACGGGCGACGGAGGCACCGCGCCGGCCGAAGACCTCCTGCCCCAGACCACGCGCGCCGTCTCGTCGCTGGTGAACCGCATCGCCAACGATCAAGAGGCCCTGCTCGCCCTCGAGCGCATGTCGCTGCGCCAGGGATACCGCCCCGCGCGCGTGGCCTTCGGCCTCTTGCGCCCGGTGCTCGCGTACGACCACGTCGACGACCTGCTCGACACGACGTTCCGCATGTTTCGCGACGCGACCTCGGTGGCGCCCGCGGGCGTGGCGAACGCGCAGTTCAACACCATGATGGGCGTGATGCGCGGCGAGTTCGCCGACGCGCGCGCCGCCACCATGGAGGAGTCGTCGGGCGGCACCACCCTCGACGCGGTGACCGACCTCATGCTGCGCACCGACGAGTCGCTCTCGCTCGGCCAGCCCGTCGAGATCGTGCGCCGCAACGCCTGCGGCTTCGCGCGCGTCACCGGGCCCGTCGCCGCGCCCTTCGTCGACACCGACCACAACAACGTCGTCGACACCGTGCGCTGCGTGCCCGTCGACGCGCAACGGCAGGCGATTCGCAACGCGCCCACGCCCTTCCCCGCGCCCAACGCCTCGGCGACCCCGCGCGACGCCGCGGGCCGCGCCACGGTCGCCGCAGGCGGAGACCTCCGCTACCAGTACGTCAACCTCAACGCGTCGATGCTCGGCGCCGTGGCGCGCCAGCTCCCCCCGCTGCTCTCGGGCACCGAGACGCGCGCGCTGCAGATGCTCCACGGCGCGCAGGCGCTCATGGGCGACCGCGCCATGAGCTCGCACATGTACTCGAGCGGCGCCGTGCAGTACCGCCAGTTCACCGCGCAGGGCTCCCCGCTCGTCGACCTCGTGCACGGCATGGGCGTGCTGCTCACGCACAAAGACGCGCCCGCCATCATGTCGATGACCCGGCAGCTCATGGCGGGCCAGAACGAGGCCCGCGTCGCGCGGGTGATGGGCGCGCTGCTCGCGGTGAAGGCCGTCTCCGACCGCTACCCCGCCGTCACCATGGACGGCCGCTCGGTCATCTGGGACGACGTGATGACCGTCTTGCGGCGCATCGCCGAGGAGCCCGGCCTGCTCGAAGACATCCTCGACGCGATGGCGGACAGCAACCGCCCGCTCCAGTCGACGGGGCTGTGGGAGCCCTCGTGCGCGGGCACGGTGCCCGTGCAGAACCTCGCCCGCTCGTTCAACGGGTACATGGGCCACCGCGACCGCATCGAGCCCGACTGGAGCTCGCCCGACACGTACAACCGCCACGTCGTGCGCACGCTCTCGCAGGAGCCCGACCGCGCCCGACCCGACACGCAGTCGTGGCAGACGCCCGGCGGCGCGAGCGACAACCGCAGCACGCAGGCGAGGCTCTTTCACCTCGTCGACGACCTGTCGGGCGCGCGCATGTGCAACAAGAACCACGCGGCGGTGCGCATCCACTTCCGCATCCCGGTGATCGGCACCGAGACCTCGATCGGCGTGCCGGGCGCGACCGACATCACGGGCTGCGGCCTCGTCGAGATCCCCGACGCCGCCACGTTCTACCTCCGCACGGTGGTGGGCGGGCGCAGGGGCATCCTGCCGATGAGCCTGCCGGGCCTCGCGGGCACGATCACGCGCATCGCGCGCGACTTCGGCATCGACCTCGACTCGACGCTCGACGGCATCGTGCAGAGCCAGTCGCAGATCACGGGCTTCACCTCGGAGCCCACGCCCTACGCCGTCGCGCGCCTGGTGTTCAACCCGCGCCCCAACGCGTTTCTCGGCGACCTGCTCGACCCGGTGATGGTGCGCAACGCCGACGGCGCCGACCCCGCGCGCAACCCCGAGTACCTGGTGCGCAACTACCACCGCGGCACCCTCTTCGCGTGGGAGTCGTACTGCTTCTACGACTCGGTGCGCCCGCTCGCGACGGCCTTCGTCAAGCACGACCGCCACCGCACCGACAACCGCCTCGACCCGCAGCTCGCGTCGGGCGCCGACCCCGCCACCATGGCCCCGGCGCTCATCGACACGTCGCGCGGCTCGCGCCTCTTCGTCGACCTCTTCGACGTCTTTCACCGCCACTGGGAGACCGCCCAGTCGGGCGACTTTCAGTCGGACACGCGCTGCGCCACGTGCTCGACGGGGCGCAACTTCGGCTACCGCGACGGCGCCTCGCGCTACGAGCCCATCCTCACCGAGGTGATGCAGGGCGACCTCCTGCCCGCCCTCGGCGAGCTCACCCTGGCCCTCCGAGACATCAACCCCGGCCAGGGGGTGACCTGCGTCGACCGCCAGCGCCCCGGCGCGCGCCGCGCGTGCACGGGCATCGACGTCACCGCCGCGCTCGTGCGCGCGCTCGTGATGCCCAACCCCACGGCGCTCGACGGCACGCCCGCGTTCCCCTCGGCGCCCGCGTACCGCGACGGCACCACGCGCGCGCTCTGGAGCGACACCACCACGCCCACCGAGGCGACGCTCTACACGCTCTTCGCCGACGCGTTCAACGCGATGGACCCGCTGCTCGACCGCGACGCGCAGCAGCGCGCGAGCTGGGACGCCGCGCGCTCGGCCATGGTCGACCAGTTCCTCGCGGTCGACGGCGCGGGGGCCGTGGGCGCGCAGTTTCACAACCGCTCGATGGCGCCCATCACGCGCATGACCGTCGACTGGCTCACCGACCGCATGGCCGCGCACCGCACGGCGGGCGACCTCGACCGCTGGGCGCGCGACCCCGAGCGCGGCCTCGCCGGGCGCCTCGCCACCGTGATGCGCGGTCCCGTGTTCGCGAGCTCCGTCGACCTCGGCCTCGCGCTCTACAACGACCGCGACGCGCGCGCGACGATGGGGGCCTTTCTCTCGTACCTCCTGAGCGACACCACCCTCGGCGACCCGGCGCGCACCGGCACCAACCTCGCCACCACCCTCAGCGCCGCGGGAGACCTCCTCCAGGTCGTGCGCGCCGATCAGGACATCGACCCCTTCCTCCACGCGCTCGCGCCCGCGATGGAACCCCGCACGGGCACGGTGCCGCTCACGCTGCGCTTCCTCGACCGCGCGCGCGGCTATGACCCCGACCGCGTGCTCACGCGCGTGCTCGCCAACATGACCCGCAGGCCCTCGGGCGACGACCCGCTCGCCGCCGAGCCCCTCTCGGTCATCGCTGACGCCATCGCCGACACGCACCGCCACGCGCCGGGCGACCATGGCCCCCTCAACGCCCTCGACTTCCACGAGGTGCTGCGCAACGTCGCCGAGTTCTTCAGCGACGACCGCCGCGGCCTCGAGCAGTTCTACGCGATCGTGCAGCACCGGAGGCTCCCGCAGTGACCCGTCCCCTCGCCGCGGGTGCCCTCGCCGCCTCGCTCGCCTCGCTCTCCGTCACCGCCCACGCGGGCGGGTTCTATCTCACCGACCGCGGCGTGCGCCCGCTCGGGCGCGGCGGCGCGTTCGTGGCCGGCGCCGACGACGCGCACGCCGTCTGGTACAACCCCGCGGGGCTCACCGAGGCGGGCAACGGGCTGCTGCTCGACGCGTCGCTCGTGCTCTTCTCGAACAGGTACACGCGCACCGCGCGGCCCGACCCCTCGATGCCGCCCGTGACCTTCGCGCCGAGCAACGGGTCGGGCGCGCCGCTGCCCATCCCCACGCTGGTCTTCACCCACGACTTCGGCGTGCGCAACTTTCGCTTCGCCGCGGGCGTGTTCGCGCCCTACGCCACGCTGCCCACCTACGACTCGTCGGCCACGGCGCCGCAGCGCTACTCGCTCATCACCCTCGACGGCTCGATGCTCGCGCTCGCGGGCGTGTGGGCCGCGTGGAGGCCGCACCCGGTGATCTCCATCGGCGCGGGCTTTCAGGTGCTCGTCGGGTCGTTCGTGTCGCAGCTCGCGTTCTCGGCCTGCCCCGCCACCGTCACCTGCGCGCCCGAAGACCCCCAGTGGGACTCGCTCGCGCAGCTCAGCGTCGGGCCCATCGTGGCCCCCACGGGCAACGTCGGCGTGCGCATCAACCCCCACCGCATGGTGTCGATCGGCGCGTCGTTCCAGCTCCCCATCTCGGTCGACGCGGGCGCGACGCTCAAGGTGAGATTGCCCTCGGCGCCCTTCTACGACGGGGCGCGCGTCGAGGGAGACCAGGCCCAGGTGGGCTTCAACCTCGCCCCCATCGCGCGCGTCGGCGTCGAGGTGCGCCCCACCGACACCACCCGCGTCGAGGTGGCCGCCTCGTGGGAGGGCTGGAGCGTGCACGACGCCATCAACCTCACGCCGCAGGGCGTACGCATCACCGACGTGCGCGCGGTGGGCACCTACGAGGTCGGCAACGTCTCGCTCACGCGCAACTTTCAAGACGTGTGGAGCGTGCGCGTCGGCGCCGAGCAGCGCTTCGACGCGGGCGACTGGGGCATCACCGCGCGCGCGGGCTTCTCGTACGACACGGGCGCCACGCCCACGCAGTACACCAGCGTGCTGACCTTCGACGCCGACAAGGCCACCGTCTCGCTCGGCGCGTCGCTCTCGCGCGGGCGCCTGCGCCTCGACGCGGTGTACGCCCACACGTTCTGGGGCACGGTCGACGTGACGCCCTGCGCGTACGACCCGCGGCAGCCCTCGCGGTGCGAGGGGCTCTACCCCACGGCGCCGTTCCGCACGGGGGCCAACGCGCCGAGGTACACGGTGAACGGCGGCAGCTACGACCCGTCGCTCAACATCTTCGGCCTCGGCGTACGCTACGCGTTCTGATAGAGGCAACTCCCGCCATGGCACTCACCGGCAAGCAGACTCGGCACCTCCGCGCGCTCGGGCATCACCTCGACCCCGTCGTGCACCTCGGCAAGGAGGGCGTCACCGACGCGCTCAACAAGGCCATCGACCAGGCCCTGACCGACCACGAGCTCGTGAAGGTCAAGCTCAACCCCGAGGCGGGCGACGACCGCCACGACGCCGCCGAGGCCGTGGCGAAGGCCGTCGGCGCCGAGGTGGCGCAGGTGCTCGGCCGCACGTTCCTCCTCTACCGAAGGCACCCGAGCGAGCCGAAGATCAAGCTGCCGTAGTGTGACGGTCGCTGCGTCGAGGAGCGCCCCCACTCCGATCTACGCCGCGTGCTCGGCGTCGTCGGCGAGCGCGGCCTCGACCTCGGCGTCGACGCGCCGGGCCTCCTCGGCCTCGCGCGCGACCTCGGGCGGCGGAAAGAGCGACGGGTGCGGGGCCTCGACGCGCGGGCGCGGCATGATCCCGTCGGCCAGCGAGGGCACGCGCTCGGCGGGGGCCTCGGGGGCCTTCGGGAGCTTGGGGGCGAGCGCGCAGCAGCGCTTGTACTTCGCGCCCGAACCGCAGGTGCAGGGGTCGTTGCGGCCGGGCTCCTTCTCGGCCTTCACGGGCTTGCGCGGCTCGAAGTGCCCGCGCTGCATGCGCAGGTGCGCGAGCGTGTCCTCGGGCGTCCACTGCACGCGCAGCGAGCGGAGCCAGCGCGCGGGGAGGTAGAAGTCCTCGGGCTTGAAGCGCGCGACCGAGGGCGCGAGGTCGTAGAGCAGGTCGGCGGTCTCTTCGCGCCACACCCAGCCGTGCATGGGCATCGTGGCGTAGGGGCGGGCGACGTCGAGGGGCACGTCGAGCGGCGAGCGCCACCCGTGGGCCTCGATCGCGGGGTGCTTGCGCGCGAAGAGGAGCTCGGCGCCGTAGCGCGCGGCGCGCACGTCGAGGTCGTCGCCGCGCTCGAACGCGCGCACGACCTTGCGGGCGGCCTTCACCCTGTCTTCGTGGTGCTCGACCTGGGGCGCGTCGTTGGCGGCGCGCTCGGCGGCGCCGCGGAACGCGCCGAGGATCACGTCGCGGTGCCTCGGGTGCGCGCCCGCGATGGCCGAGAGCTCGAGGGCCGCCTGGTGAACCCGGTCCTCTCGCTCGGCGCGCTCGAACTTGTGGCCGCAGATGGGCATGTACGCGCCGCCGAAGCGCGCGGTGCACCACGCGCCCGCGAGGCCCAGCGGAAACGCGCACTCGTCCGAGGCCACGGACCCGTCGCTCTCGGTGATCTTCTCGAGGGACTCGCGGGGATGGCCCTCGAAGTACTCCACGGGCTCGCCTACGCCGAGGAGCAGCAGCATGTGACGAATGGCCCAGAGCTGCTTCCAGTACGCCTCGAGGCGGTCGAGGTCGCGCGAGAGGGGGCGATCGACGTGGCGCTGCGCGAAGTACGCCTGGGTGAGCCAGCGGTAGGTCTCCGCGATCCACGACTGGTAGATCTTGAACATCATCGGCTGCCACGGCGACAGGTCGAGGAACTGCTCGCGCGACAGGTTGGGCCCCGCTTCGAAGACGGGCTTGAAGATGCGATAGAACGCCCGGTCGCTCTCGGGCACCTGCTCGACCGGGCGCATGGCCGCGCGCAGCGCCTCGTGGCGCTCCGAGAGCAGGTCGAGCTGCCAGCGGCGCACCACGGGCAGGTCGTGGTGCATGCCCTTCGCGAGGCAGGTCACGAAGTGGCCCTCGCGGGTCACGATGAGAAAGGGCCCCTCGCTGGTGTCGTCGAGCGAGATGGCCACGCGCTCGGCGCCCTTCGGCAGCCCCGAGCGCGAGAGGATGTACCGCAGCAGCGGCGCGTCGTTGTAGAGGCCCAGCGAGAGCTCCACCTGCTGGAGCGAGACCCGGTCGAGGCGAGAGAGAAAGTGGTGCGCGTGTCCCATGCGACGTCCTCCTTCGCTGGGATTCAACGGCGCAGCTTGACCGGGACTTGAGGGAGATTCTTCGACGGCCCGCGGAGGGTGACGGACGTTCAGCGCAGGGGGTTGTACGAGGTGCACGCGCCGATGGGGCCGCGGCGGTCGCCCGCGATCGACGGGTCGTAGACCCAGCCCGAGTCGGTGCACTGGTACCAGCGCGAGTCCGAGCGGCTCTCGACGCAGGTGCCCTCGGTCACCACGCGGCCGAGCGTGGCGCTGTTGCACGTGGCGTTGCCCGTGGAGTGCAGCGGGTTCGACGACGCGCAGCGGCCGTAGGTGCCGTTGCCCGGGCGCCAGAGGCCGTCGACGCACTGGTACCACGTGCGGTCGAAGCGGCTCTCGACGCACGAGAGCGCGGGCATCTCGCGGTTGAGCGTCTGCGAGAAGCACGACGAGCCGCCGCCCGTGCCCCCGCCGCCGCCGGGGGGCGTGCTCGCGCCGGGCGGCGCGTTCGACGAGCGGCACGGGATGTACGCCGCGCGAAAGGGCTGGCCGTGCGACGTGTCGTGGATCGTGTGGTGGAGGATCGAGGCGGGGCGGCCCCAGTTGTACTCCTCGATGGTGCAGAAGCGCGTGTGGTTCTCGTCGAGCCACCCCGCGAAGAGCATGATGTGGTGCGTGGGGTTGTTGAGCGCGTCGCCGGGCTCGAGCTCGCCCCACGTGATGCGGTGCGAGCGGCCGTTGTCCCACGGGCCTCCCGCGAACGAGTGCGTCGTGTTGCCGGGCGGCGGCAGCCCCCACGCCATCGAGACGAGGCCCGAGCAGTCGGTGCGGTAGCCGCCCCAGCGCGACTGCGGCGACTGGCTGTAGAGCACCCCGTGCTCGACCCAGTTGAGCGCGCGGTCGATGATCGAGCGCCGCGACGCGGGCGTGCCCGCGCGAATCGACGACGCCGTGCACGCCGACGTGAGCGCCTCGACCGAGTAGTTCTCGTACGGCGAGTCGTACTCGGGCTCGGGCTCGCCCAGACAGCCCGGCACGGCCACCGTCGCGACCAGGGCCCCCGCCGCGAGGAGCCTCCACCCGTACCGTGACGTCCATCCCTGCATCGCGCGAGACCTCCGGTCTTCGACGTTATCAAGCGCCGTGCCCCGCGTGGAGGCGCGTCGTCATCGACGATTCGCGGCGCAAACCTCGTTGACGCAACGCGGCTTCGAGGCCCCGCAGGTCACGCGCGTGACCGATCACGACCGTGACCACCCACGAAGTGATCACTCGGCCGCGGGCATGCGAACGGTGAAGCACGTGCCGCGGTCGCTGCCCGACTCGACCTCGAACTCGCCGCCCTGATTCTCGACGAGGGCGCGGCCGGTCATGAGGTGCAGGCCGAGCGCGACGCGGCGGCTCTGCGCCGCGAGGGGGTTGCGGAGCTGGTCGCGCACCTCGTCGGGCAGGCCCGGCCCCGAGTCGCGGATGGTGAGCTGCCACCAGGGGCCGACGCGCTCGGCGACGAGCGCGAGGTCGCCGCCGTCGGGCATGGCCTCGACGGCGCCGCGGATGAGGTTGAACACCGCCATCTGGAGCTGCTCGGGGTCGGCCCGCACGACCGCGTCGTCGCCCACGGCGCGCGCGAGGCGCACCCCGGCGGGCATCTCGACGCCGCCGAGGGCCTGCTCGACGACGTAGGCCACGGAGACGTCGCGGGTCGACGGGGGGCCGATGCGCGCGTAGTCGAGCAGGTCGGTGATGATCTGGTTGGCGCGTCGCACCTCGTCGTGGATGACCGCGAGCGACTGGGCGACGTCGCCGTCGACCTCGCCGGGCATCGAGAGCTTGAGCAGGTACGCGGCGTTCTTGATCGACCCCAGGGGGTTGCGGATCTGGTGCGCGATGGCGCCCGCGAGCTGGCCCACGACGGCGAGGCGCTCGCGGCGCATGAGCTCGACCTGCGCGGCCTCGAGGGCGGCGGTGCGCTCGCGCACGCGGCGCTCGAGGGCGTCGTTGGCCTCGCGCAGCGCGTCCTCGGCGCGCTTGAGCGCGGTGATGTCGTGGGTGATGCCCACCAGGTGCGTGATCTCTCCGCGCGCGTCGCGCAGGGGGACCTTGGTGGTCGCGAGCACGTGGCGCACACCCGCGGTGTCGGTGACGGGCTCCTCCTCGATGCGCACGACCTCGCCGCGCGCGAAGACCTCCAGGTCGCGCGCGCGGAAGTAGTCCGACTCCTCGCGCGGGAAGAGGTCGTAGTCGGTGCGCCCGAGCATCGCCGCGCGGGGCGCGCCCACCATCTCGGCGAACGCGCGGTTGAGCAGCACGAAGCGAAACTCGCGGTCCTTGACGAAGATGGGGTGCGCGACGTGGTCGACGATGGCCGCGAGGAACTCCACCGTCAACGCGGCTCCCGACATCAAGCAGGTGTCGTCTTGCGACGACGCGCGCTCGTCTCTCTCCATCGCGGTCTCCTCGTGCGAGCCATGAGCGACAGCGCCACGACGAGCAGCGCGTCACCGCGAGGTTGCCACAGAGACCGCGCCGCGCGACAGGAGCAACCGCCCTCATCGACGTGCGGGGCGACGCCTCCGTCGGAGCCGGGAGCATCTAGCCACGACGCATCGGAGGCATCGCTCGAGGGCCCCGCGTCGGGCGCGCACGCGGGGCCTCCGTCGGCGCCGGGCACATCGGTCACGGGCACGCAGCGCTGATCGCGACACGTCGCGCAGGCGCCGCAGTGTGCGTCGCGTGTGCACTCCACGCAGCGCCGCGCGGCGCGGTCGCACACGGCGGTGCGCCCCTCACATCGCTCGCAGCGCGCCGTGCACGGAGCCGTCTCCGAGGGGTAGAGGTCTCCGCGGGCGACGAGGCGAAAGCGCGCGGGGTCGAACATCCCGCCGGTGGCGTCTCCGGGCGCGACGTACCAGTCGAGGAGCGCGCCGCCGATGGTGTCGTACCACTCGAGGGTGAAGGGGTAGAGGCCCGCGGCGGCGACGCGCACGACGCGTCGATCGACGCGCGACCCCGTGGGGTCCGGGTATTCGAATACGGTCGTCTCGCCGAAGCGAAAGCCCACGCCGTCGTCGTGGCCCCAGGCGAAGGTGTAGTCGCCGGCCTCGCGCAGCGCGAGCGCTCCCTCGATGCGCAGCACGAGCCCGCCGCCCTGGTAGTAGCTCCCCGTGGGCAGCCCTGGCGCGTCGGCGCAGGTGTGCGCGGGCATCATGCGGTCGGGGTCGAGAAAGGGCAGGCACAGCGCGGTGGGCGCCTCGCGCCCGGCGCTGTCGAGCACGGTGCCGTTGGTGAAGTCGACGTACGGCGCGGTGCCGCACCACACGTCGAACGCGGGCGCGAGCGAGCGCCCTTCGAGCAGGTCGCGCGCGTCGGCGAGGCTCGAAGGAAAGCCCCTGAAGAACCCGTGCACGGCCATCACGTCGGCCCCGCGGCCCGCCTCGGCCGGCACGTCCCCCGACCGCGCCGAGCTCGGGAGCTCGATCACCGCCGCGGGCTGCGCCCACGCGCTCGCCGTACACAGCCACGTTGCCAGCGCGAGCGATCGGAGCGGTCTGCGAGGGAGCATTGCAGGGCGCGCGCACACTACTTCGCCGGCGCTCCGATTGCGACCCTCACCCGCGTACACGCGCGTCTGACAACGGTGTCACGGGGCCCTTCACGGGCTGGCGCGGCGCGCGGCGCGTGGTAATCGATCTCGCTCGCCCGCACCCCTTCTTTCAGCGGGCTTTCTTCTGGAGGCACACGATGCGTACTCGATTCCTGACCGGTGTGGTGGCATGGCTCGCGCTCTCGTTCGCGGCGACGGGCTGCTCCGACGACAACAACACCCCCGCCCCCGACGCGACGGTCGACACGGGCCCCGACGTCGCGCCCGACACCGCCGACGACAGCACCGGCGACGCGCCCGCCGACACCGCCAGCGACACCGCCGGTGACACCTCGATCGACGCGCCCGCCGACGCCGCGAGCGATGCCCAGAGCGACGCCGCCAGCGACGCCCAGAGCGACGCCCAGAGCGACGCGGCGACCGACACTGCGACCGACACCGCGAGCGATGCTCCCGCCGACGCCGCGAGCGACGCGATCGCCGACGTCGCCCTCGTCGTCGAGGTCGACGCGGGCGCCGCCGCGCGCTGCATCGCGAGCGGAGGCACCGTGGGCACCGGACTCTGTTGCATGGCGACGAGCGACTTCCCCAACACGTGCGCGGTCGGCGCGTGCGGCTGCTCGCCGACGTCGAGCCACACGGTGATGACCTGCACCTGCCCCACGGGGCGGTGCTTCGACGGCACGGCCTGCATCGCGCGCTGAGCGTCGATCGTCAGACGCGTCTGGTACGCGGTGCTCGTGCCGGAGTTCGGCGTCGCTCCATGGGCTCGGTTTCACCGCCTAGTCAGAAACCTCGTGCCGAAGTCCTTGAGAATCGCGGGTTTCATCGCGCAGCGGGTCCGACGAAGTTCGGTGGC
>JBDHVF010000159.1:0-12218 GCA_039809605.1 Polyangiales bacterium
CGGGCGCCGCGGGGACGTCGGCCGCCGCGTCAGGCGCCGCGGGGACGTCGGGCGCGAGCGCGTCGGCCGCTGCGTCGGTGCCGTCGGGCGCGGCGTCTCCCGCGGGGGAAGAGAAGACGTTCGACGGCGCGCAGGCGAGCGACGAGAGCGCGACGAGGAGCGAGGCGCGAAGGAGCTGCATCGCGCCGACGATACACCCCGAGGGCGCGTGTCAATTGACGTCGCCCACCCGCACCGCGTACTCGCCCTCGACGGCCCAGGCGTCGTGCTCCATCACGCGCACCGTGTACCGGCCCGCGTGGGGCGCCGTGAAGTCGACGCGCGCGCTCAGGCCCCCTGCCCCGTCGTCGTCGAGCGCGAGCGAGCGGTCGCCGTCGAGCACCTCGACCTCGACGTCGTGGCGCATGCACCGCACGCTGCGCGTACGACCGCCGCGCACCTCGACGCGCGCGCGCTGACCCGCGGCGAGGTCGAGCGTCCAGTCGTCGAAGTACGTCCAGTCGCGCAGGCGCGCGCCGCCGGGCGCGAACGTGCCGCGCGCGACGCCGCCCCAGGCGAGCGCCCCCACGGGGTCGACGGGCGCGCGCACGGGCACGCGCGGAACGTCTCCGGGGCCGGGCTCGCGAGGGGGCAGCCCGAGCGCGCCCACGACCTTGTCGTATACGGCCGCGCTCATGCCGACGTGCTCGCAGGGCGCCGTCGCGAACACCGCGCGGTGGTCTCGCACGGCGTCGGAGAGCGCTCCCCGCGGGCCGTCGGCGACGTCGGCGCCCTGCGCGCGCAGCCTCGCGACGAGGTCGCGCGCGTGCGGCGCGGTGTAGCGGCTGCCCGCGTGGACGCAGACGAACCTCCGCGGCGCCTCGCGGGTCGACCCGCGCAGCCACGACGCGAACGACGCCTCGCCGCCGTAGAGGCCGTCGACCACCACGACGTTGCGCACGCGGTCGGCGAGGTCTCCCTTCGAGAGGAGGCCCGCGATGAGGGGCCCACCCGCGCTCGCGCCCACGAGGGTGATCGACGCCACGTCGTCGAGCGTGCGACCGCCGAGGCGCCCGGCGAGGGTCTCTTCGACGAGCTCGCGGAGAAAGTCTCGGAGGAAGCCGGGCCTGTGGAACGCGCCCGAGAAGCCCGCGGTGCCGCGCGGCTTGAGCTGCGGCGCGACGAGGAGCGCGTTCACGTGGGCGCGGTCGTGCTGCTGGGAGAGGCCCCAGCCGGGCCCGGGCTCGCCGGTCACGGGCGCGAGGGCGCCCGCCACCACCCACCACGCCGCGTGCGAGTAGATGCCGTGAAAGAAGAGCACGAGGTGCAGCGGCGCGCGCGGGTCGAAGCCCGGCGGGGCGTGCACGACCACGTCGTGCAGGTCGTGGCCCTCCACGGGGCGATGGCGCATGCGAAACGCTGCGGTCCACGCGGGGCGGGGCTCGTCGCGCGGCGGCGCAGGGGCGGGCGTGACGCGGGGGGCGACGGGGCGGCGGGGCGGAGTCTCTTGCGCGTGACCGCGACGACAGCCGAGGGCCAGCGCGAAGAAGAGCGCGACGAGCAGAGGCATCGGTGGGAGCGTGAACGGCGCCGGGGGGCTGGTCCATTCCGCGAAGCACATCGGGAAACACTTCGTGAAGCGCGCTACACGCCGCCCGAGAGCGCGGAGGCGGGCTCGACCCTCGCGGCGCGGGCCGCGGGCACGAGCGCCGAGAGCACGCACGCGCCCACGCCGAACGCGAACACGCCGCCCACGAGCCCCGGCGAGAACACGAACCACACGTCGGGCTTGAACGGGAACGGCGGCAGCCGCGTGCGCGCGAGGTGGTCGCACACGAGCGCCGCCACGCGCGCGAGCGCGAGCCCGCCCGTCGACGCGAGCAGGCCGAGGGCGAGCGACTGGCCGAGCACCATGGCCCGCACGTCGCCGCGCGTGGCGCCGAGCGCGCGCATGAGCCCGATCTCTCCGCGGCGCTCGGCGATGAGCGTGAGGAAGACGTGCGCGATGTTGAGCGCCGCGACGATCACCGTGATCACGCTCGCGAGCGTGAGGATCACCGTGATGGCCGTCACCAGCAGGCCCATCTGCTCGGCGCCGCTCGTGCGGATCTCAAGCCCGCGCGCGCGCACCTCGCCGCTGACGCGCGTGAGCTCCGACGGGTCGCGGAGGTAGACCTCGACGCTCGAGAAGGCCGTCGCGGCGTCTTCGCCCGCGTACTCGCGGTTGAGCCGCCGCGCGACGTCGAGGGGCACGGTCACGCCGAGGTCCATCGCGTGGCGAGAGATTCCCACGAGCTTCGCGTAGACCCTCCGCGGCGTGCCCTGGCGCGCGCCGCCGAGGCCCGCGCGGCCGAGGTCCCACTCGAGCACCAGGCCCTCGGCGCGGCGCAGGAGCACGCCGCCGAGGCGCGGAAGGCGGTGCGAGGGCGCGATGACGCCGTCGAAGACCTCGACGAGGTAGGGCGACACCACCGCGGGGATGGGCAGCGAGCACTGCCCCTGCTGCGGCGGCACGTTGGGCCCCGGGATCTGCGGGTAGACGCAGTACTCGCCCTGCGCGCAGTCGAGCGTCGAGGCGCAGGGGCGGTGGCTCGAACGGGGCTCCGGGTCGCTGAAGTCGGCGCCGGGCGCGAGGTCGGGGCGCACGAGCGACGGGTCGACGCCGTCGGCGGGGATCTCTCCCGCGCCGATGTCTCTGCCGAAGATGGCCCTGCCTCCGCGGCCCGACGTGGGGAACGCGAAGCGCATGCGGGGCAGCACCGCGCGCACGCCCGGCACGCGGCGCAGCTCCTCGACCTGCGACGGCTCGATGCCCGGCGGTCGCGCGCCGAGCACCGAGAGCACCGTGCCCACGCTGGTCTCGGGCGGGATCACCTCGACGCGGTCGAGCGGAAAGATCCTCCCGAGCACGACCTCTCGCATGCCCGCCGAGAGCGCGAGGAAGAACGCGAGCGTGGCGACGCCCACGGTGATGCCCACGGCCGCCACCGAGAACGTGCGCAGCGAGCGCCTGAGGTCGCGGGCGACCAGGTCGGCGAGCGCGGCGGCCCTCACGGCGCGGCCTCGGTGTGGGTGGGCGCCTGGCGCCGGTCGTCGACGAGGCGGCCGTCTTCGATGCGTAGCACGCGACGGGCGATGGCCGTGGCGCGCTCCTCGTGGGTGACGATCACCACGGTGAGCCCCTCGTCGCGGTGCAGCGACTCGAAGAGCGACAGGATCGACGCGCCCGTCGCGAGGTCGAGGCTGCCCGTGGGCTCGTCGCAGAGGAGCACCGGGGGCTTCATCAAGAGGGCGCGCGCGATGGCGACGCGCTGCCGCTGGCCGCCCGAGAGGGCCGAGGGCAGGTCGTCGCCGCGGCCCGTGAGCCCCACGCGCTCGAGCGCCTCGTCGACGCGGCGCGCGAGGTCGGCGACGGGCGCGGGCGCGAAGCTCGCGGGCAGGGCGACGTTCTGGCGCACCCTCCACGAAGGCACGAGGTGAAAGCTCTGGAAGACGAAGCCCAGCGTGCGCTGGCGGAGCGCGGCGGCCTCGCGGTCGGTGAGCGAGCGAAGCTCGCGGCCGTCGAGCAGCACCTCGCCGGTGTAGTCACGGTCGAGCGCGCCGAGCACGTGCAGGAGCGTGCTCTTGCCGCTGCCCGAGGTGCCGAGGATCGCCACGAGCTCGCCCCGCTCGATGGTGAGCGTGACGCCGTCGAGCGCGAGGCGGCCGTTCGAGCCGTTGCCGTAGCGTCGCGTGAGGTTTCGAACGTCGTAGAGAGGCAACTTCTCGCTCGCAGTGCGCCGGTGTCTAGCGCGAGCTCGCGCCGCTGGCGAGCCCGCCCGCGAAGGGCAGGATCGATTTCAGGTCCTCGTCGTTGAACCGGAGCTGCGCGCCGAGGAAGTAGTCGAAGCGGTCGGGGTTGAACACGTCGTCGACGCCCGCGATGATCCACGCGCGCCGCAGGATCTCGTACGCCGCGGTGACGCGCAGCCGCGGCGCCACGTCTTCGCCGAAGTTGAAGAGGTCGCTGCGGATCTCGAGGGCGTCGTCGAGCAGGTGCAGGTCGACGCCGAAGCCGCCCGTCGACTCCTTGATGCCGAAGCGAAAGGTCGCCGGCCCGAAGCGCCGCGCGAACATGAGCGAGAAGCGAAAGCCGTCGGTGGTCGTGCGGGTCACGGTGCGCACGTGCGGCGTCTGCATGGGGTCGGTCGAGTCGCGGATCTCGGTCGTGGTGTGCGTGACGCCCCTCGGGTCCTGCACGATCTCGAGCAGGTAGTACTTGTCCTCGCGGGGCTGGAGCCTCACCTCGACGTAGCTCCGGAGCGTGTTCGAAATGAACTGGTACTCGCTGCGCAGGCCCACGATGGTCTGGAGCCGCGCGATGGGCCCCACGAGGTCGTTCACGCTCTGCGCGGCGCCCTGCACCTCGTCGATCAAGGTCTCGTCGTGCACGAGGCGGCCGACGGTTCCCTCGCCGCGGTCGATGGCGCCGGCGGTGTTGTTCACCCGGTGCATCGCCTCGCGCAGGTCGCGCGTCGCGTCGGCGACGTTGCGCGTGGCCTCCTGCACCTGGGTGACGGTGTTGTCGTCGCGCGCCTGCCCCCGCCCGAGGATCTGCGCGAGCCGCTCGGTCGAGTCGCGCAGGTTCGCCAGCGTGGCCTGCAGGTCGGGGCCCGACTGCGTCGTGAGCCGGTCGACGTTCTGGATCGTGTGCGTGATCGACTCGGTGTTGGCCGCCACCGCGCGGTTCACCTCGGCCGAGAGCTGCGCGACGTTGCGCAGCGTCGAGCGCAGGTCGTCGCTCGCCTCCTGCGTGCCGAGCGCCGAAGCGACGCGGTCGCTCACCTGGCGCACGCGCTCGGTGATGGCCGCGATGTTCTCCATGATCTGATCGGTGCTCGACCCTTCGAGCACGGTGGCGATGCGATCGCCCGGGCGCAGCCTCGGGTTGTCGGCCGACCCCGGCGTCACCACCAGCAGGAACTCCCCGAGCACCGACACCGCGCGCCGCGCCACGGTGGCGTTGCGGTAGAGCGCGACGTCGCCGTGGATGCGCACGTCGACGCGCGCCATGCCGTGGTCGAGCCTGATGCGCTCGATCTCTCCGATGGGGATGCCCGCGGTCAGCACGCGCGAGCGCGGCACGAGCCCCGTCGCGTCGCGAAAGACCGCGTACACGGTGTACGTGTCGGCCGTCGCGCCCCGCTGAAAGAGCGTGCGCCATAGCAGCACCCCGGCCACCGCGGCCGCGATGAGCAGCGCGCCGACCTTCAACGACCGCGAGAGGTTCTGCATGGCGGCGGCGAGGATAGACGGCCGTGCGTCGAGTGGCTACGGCTGCGCGGCGGGCGCGGGCGCGGGCGTCGCGGGCGATTGCGTCGCGGGCGATTGCGTCGCGGGCTCGGGCCTGCGCTCGATGCGGATGATCAGCGTGCCCGGCGGCGTCGGGCGCGCGGGCCTCGCGGCGGCCTGCGCCACGATGTTGCGCGACGGGATGCGCTGCGCGATGAGCACGTCGCGCGCGACGCCCGCGAGCCTCGCGGCCTCGGCCTGCGCGGGCGCCCCGACGCCGGGCACCACCTCGACGAACACGCGCCCCACCTCGTTGCCGCGCGCGCGCACGCGCTGGGCGGCCTGCATCACGAGCGAGCGCGCAGCGGGCGTGAGCGCCTGCGCGCGCGCGGGCAGCAGCACCGGGCGCGCGAAGCGGATCACGTCGCCCGACGGGTCCCACGTCACGAGCTCGGGGCCCGCGTCGGGGCAGCCGTCGGCGTCGTCGACGCCGTTGATGGTCTCGGGCCGGTCGGGGCAGCGGTCGGCCTCGCCGAGCACGCCGTCGCGGTCGACGTCGGGGTCGGGGCATCCGGGGCGCCAGCGGTCGGGGTGATCGCCCGCGGGCGAGCTCGGGCACGCGTCGTCGCGGTTGGCGACGCCGTCGCCGTCGTCGTCGGGCGTCGGGCAGCCCGCGCGCTCGGGGTCGGGGCGCGGCCCCGCGGCGGTGTCGACGCAGCGGTCGTCGGGGTCGAGCACGCCGTCGCCGTCGGTGTCGGGCGTCGGGCAGCCGCTGCGGCTCGCGTCGGGGTGCTCGCCCGCGGCGGCGAGCGGGCACTCGTCGTCGGCGTCGCTCACGCCGTCGCTGTCGTTGTCGTCGTCGGGGCAGCCGTCGTCGTCTTGAAAGTTGTCGGCGTCTTCGGGCTCGTTGGGGCAGCGGTCGGCCGAGTCGGGCACGCTGTCGTTGTCGTTGTCGGCGTCGGGGCAGCCGTCGTCGTCTTCGAAGTCGTCGCGGTCCTCCGCGCGGTCGATGCAGCGGTCGTCGGCGTCGACCACGCCGTCGTGGTCGGTGTCGTTGCCGCGCGGGGCGTACGAGATGCCCACGAGCCCGCGCCACGCGGGCGTGGTGGCGTCGGAGCCGAGGCCCACCGCGGCGCCCGCGAGGAGCTCGACGTCGTGCGCGGCGTCGGTGGCGTAGCGCGCGCCCGCGAAGAGCTCGTGGGTGACGGGGCTGTGGTAGCCCTCCCCCGACGCGAGGCCGAAGGTGCCCAGGTAGTCGACCGTGAGGTTGAGCCGCGAGGCGCGCGAGAAGCGCACGGCCACGGCCGCGGCGGTGACGAGCGTGTGGCCGACGGCGATGTCGGCGAAGCGCCGCGTCTCGCGCAGGCGCGCGCCGGCGTTGACGGTGAAGGTCACGAGCGCGAGGCGGTAGTCGGCCACGAGCGTGGGCGCGAACGTGAACCCGCCCGCGGAGTTGAAGCCCTTGTCGTCGCCGAAGGGGATGGCCGCGCCGAGGTCGAGGCGCAGCCCGAGGCCCGTGGCGTCGACGAGGCGCTGGCGCTGCACGATGGCCCACGAGGCCTCGACGCGCAGGTCGCGCAGGGCCGTGTCGGTGAGCACCGCGCCCGCGCGGCCGAGCACGGGCGTCGAGCCGTCGCCCGACTGCGCCACCACCACGGGGATCGCCGCGCTGAGCTGAAAGCGCCGCAGGATGCCCACGTTCCAGAGGAAGTCGGTGGTGACGGCCCAGTCGACCGCGGGCTGCGGCTGCGCGGCGCCCGCGGGCGTGAGCATGAGGGGCTGTCGCATGAAGCCCGCGACGAGGCCGAAGCCCACGGCGCCCGACGGAGAGATCGTCGCGCTGCGCGCCGCGAGGTGCTCGCCGGGGCCCGCCATGGGCCAGTAGACCTGCGCGTCGAACGCGGTGTCGGTGCCCGGCGCGACCTGCGACCACGCCGCGCACGGCGCCAGCGCCGCGGCGAGCGAGACGGCCCACGACCACGCCCGAGAGATCGTCTTGTTCATCGGCTCTTACCGGGCCGGATATACCGCGTCGAGGCGCACGTCTACCACGAACATGGGCCTGCCCTCGCGCTCGACGGTGAGCGAGACGTCGCGCACGGCGGCGCGGTCCATGGCCTGGCGCGCGCCGATTTCGCCGAGCGACTCGACGGGCGTGCGATCGATCGCGACGACGTGGTCGCCGGGGCGCAGCCCCGCGGCGGCGGCGGGCGACGCGGGCTCCACCGCGAGCACGCGCACGTAGGTCTCGTGCACCTCGTAGTCGACCCCCATGCCGAGCATGGGCTCGGGCGGGCCCGAGCGCACCGTGAGCAGCGCGCCGCCTTCGAAGCGCAGCACCATGTTGCTGCCCTCGGTCGCCGCCGAGGGGGTGCCCGTGAAGTGCGTCTCGGCCACGAGCTCGTCGAGCGCACCGTCGTCGTCGCGCAGCTCGATCCTGAAGCGCGCGTGGGGGTCGAGGCGCGCCGTCACCGCGGCGTGGGCCCACCGCGGGCGCAGCGAGTCGCGCACCACGGGCGTGCGGTAGACCTCGCGGTCGTCGCGGTAGAGCACGGCGTAGAGGTCGGGGTCACCGTCGTCGTCCCACGTGCGCCCGTCGGGGCGGCTCGGCGGGAGCTCCGCGGAGACGAACTCGAGGCGCCGCAGGTTGTCGGGCGGCGGGCGCAGGCTCCCCGCCTCTCGCATCCCCTGCGGGGGCGGGCGCATCGCCGTCTGATACCGCGGGAAGATCGTGCCGCACGCGGTGGCCACGAGGCACAGCAGCAGGGTCCGTCGCATCGCAGCGCGCGAGCATACCCGACCGCGCGCGCGCGCTGACGAGAAGCGTCACCGGCGCTGACGAAACACGGCACCCGGCGCGGGCGCCGCCGCGCCATGGGCCTCTGCCCGAAGCGCGGCGCCGTGGCACAGCCGGTGCTCGACGTGCCCGAGTCATCGCAAGAACGAGGCCCCGCGGAGCTGAATCCGCGCGTCCGCGCCCACAGGAGCAGTTCGATGCAGCGACGCGCACGCCCGGCCTCCGCAGGCTTCACGATGGTCGAGATGATGGTCGTGACGCTGATCCTCTGCATCCTGGCGGCGGTGGCGATGACCATGTTCTCGCGGCAGGTCAAGCGATCGAAGACGGTCGAGGCGACCAGCAACATCGCGAAGATCTACCAGGGCCAGGTCGCGTACGTGTTCGACGCGCAGGACCGCGCGCTCGCGTCGAGCTTCGTCAACGCCTCGCCGTGCCCCGCGGCGGCGCCCGGCCCTGCGCGCTACCCCGCGAACGTCACGCTGTGGGCGTCGAGCCCCGAGTGGGCGGCCATCTCGTTCTCGCTCGACCGCGCGCACTACTACCAGTACTCGTCGCCCGGCGGCGCGGGGGGCTTCACCGCGCGCGCCGTGGGCGACCTCGACGGCGACCTCGACCGCGCGACCTTCGAGCGCTACGGGGTGATCACCTCGGGCGGCGAGGTTCAGGCCTCGGAGGTCTCCATCACGAGCGAGCTCGAGTAGCCATCGGCCGCGGGGCGCGCGCGGCGGCGCGCGCGAGGGGGCACGCGGCGCATGGTCTCTTCGCCCGTGAACACCCGCGCCATCTTGCGGAAGCGCGCGAACACCGACGCCTGCACGTAGGGCAGCCCATGGCGCTCGCAGAGCGCCCTCACCTTCGGCTGCATGCGCTGGTAGGCGCGCATGGTCACGTCGGGCATGAGGTGGTGCTCGATCTGGTAGTTGAGCCACATGTGCAGCCAGTCGTTGAGGTCTCCGCCGGTGCGGTAGTTCACCGACCCGATGACCTGGCGCACGTAGAACTCGCCCTTCGACGCCGGGCGGTCGTCGAAGCGGTAGAGGTCGTCGCCCGCGTGGTTGGGGCCCACCACCACGAAGGTGTGCAGGTTGGTGAGCGCCTCGGCCGCGAGCGAGTTGCAGAGCGCGCTCGCCACCGCGAGCGGCCCGAGCAGCCCGTACGCCATGGGCATCGCCACGAACTGCATCGCGGCGTACGGCGCCACGCAGCGCCAGAGGAACGCGCCCCACGGCGCCGGCGGCTCCTCGCCCCCGCGCGGGTCGTGGCGAGAGAGCCACACGCGCAGGGTGTTGGGCGCGTAGTAGACGGGCTTCCACGTGAGCGCGAGGCCGGCGACCGCGAGGCGGCGCAGGGGCATCGGCAGCCACGAGTCGCGCACGTAGCTCGCGTTGCGCTCGATGAGGTCGGGGTCGCGCGCCTCGCTCGTGTACTGGTGGTGCAGGATGTTGTGCTCGTAGATCCACGCCTCGGGCACCATCCAGTCGGGCCAGTCGACCATGCGGCGCCAGCCCCGCGCGAAGACCTTGCTCGTGTACCGCGCGGGCACGCCGGGGGCCTTGTCGTAGCCGCGGTGACCGCAGTGGTGCATGAGCCCCCAGCGCGTGCTGCGCCCGAGCGCGAGCGCCACGGCGCTCACGGGGTTGGGGCCCATCCACGCCGTCGCGAGCCCGACGGCCGTCGCGACGCGGCCCCACCGCTCGATCTTCTTCAGGTGCGCGACGTCGCTCTCGTCGATCGCGGCCTCGACCTCGTCGCGCAGCGCGCGCAGGTCGGCGAGAAAGGCTTCGTGGTCGAAGGTGTCGAGGTCGAACTCGGCAGGGCTCATGCGGCGCGCGAACCTAGTCGATCCGCACCGCTGTTCAAGCGCTTTTTATGCGGTGATCCGCGCTCAAGGCGCCGCGGACGATGACGCGTCGCGTCCTTCGTCGCCGCCCGGAACGGCGAGCGCGACGGCGGCGAAGCCCGCGGCGGCGAGGGCCCACGCGGAGAGCCATCCGCGGTCGATGAGCAGCCCCGCGACGAGGGGCGCGGCGATCTGCGCGACGGCGTTGAGCGACTGCGAGAGCCCGAGCACGAGGCCCTGCTCCTGGGGGCCGACGCGGCGGGTGATGAGGCTCGTGAGCGCGGGGCGCAGCGGCGCGTTGCCGAGGGCCATCACGGTCGACGCCGCGAGCAGCGTGGGGACGGTGTGCACCCACGCCAGCAGCGCGAGGCCGACGGCCTGGAGCGCGAAGCCCACGCGCACCATCGCGGCCTCGCCGAAGCGCCCGATGACCCGCGCGACGACGCCGCCCTGGAGGATGACCCCGAGCACGCCCGAGTACGCGAGCACGAGGCCCACCTCGCGCGGGCCGAAGGGGCGCCCGGCGGCGGTGGTGAAGCGCCGCTCGGCGAAGAGGGCGAAGCCCGCGGTGAACACCACGAACGAGAGCGAGAAGAGGAAGTACTGCCCGAGGCGCGAGGCGAGCGCGGGCCTGCGCAGGTACGCGCCGTAGGCCGACCAGTCGAGCACGCCGAGGCGCCGCTCGCGGGGCGCGGGCCCCGGCGGCTTCTCTCCGCGCAGCGCCCCCTCGGGCGGCGACGGCGCGCGCGGCGGCGGGGGCAGGAGCGCGAGGGTGAGCGCGACGCTCGTGAGCGAGAGGCCCGCGGCGACGGCGATGGGGAGGCGCACGTCCCACGTGACGAGCCAGGCCGAGAGGGCGGGGCCGATGAGAAAGCCCACGCCGAAGGCGACGCCGATGAGGGCGAAGCCGCGCGCGCGGCGCTCGGGGGTGGTCACGTCGACGATGGCCGCCTGCGCGACGGAGATGTTGCCCGCGGTGAGCCCGTCGATGACGCGCGCGAGAAAGACCACCCAGAGCGACCGCGCGAGGCCGAGCACGACGAAGCCCGCGAAGGTGCCGAGCTGCGAGACGGCGAGCACGCGCTTGCGCCCCACACGATCGGAGAGGTCGCCGAGCACGGGCCCCGCGAGGAGCTGGCAGAGCGCGAAGGTCGAGACGAGGTAGCCCACCTCGCGCGGCGTCGCGCCGAAGCGCTCGGCGTAGAAGGGGAGCAGCGGGATGATGAGGGTGAAGGCGAGGACGTCGACGACGACGACGAGAAAGATGGCGGTCAGTGGTGATCGCATGGGGCCGCGCCCGTGGGATGCCCGAAAGGGCGGGCCGGCGCCAGCACCATCCGCGGGGACGGCGCCCCCGACGTATCAATGCGTGGGGACGGTGACGGTGCCCTGGGCGGCGTCGAAGGTCGGGTCGACGACGACGAACATCACGCGGCGGTTGACGGCGCGGGCCTCGCGCAGGGCGTTGCCGGTGAGGCCGTCGACGGGGCGCAGCGGGCGCGACTCGCCGAAGCCGCGGGCCTCGAGGCGCTCCTGCGCGATGCCGTTCTGCACGAGCCAGCGCATGACGTTGTTGGCGCGGCGCTGCGAGAGGTCGAGGTTGTACTCGTCGGTGTTGGTGTCGTCGGTGTGGCCCTCGACGCGCACGCGGCGGATCCACGTCGAGGCGCGCAGCACGTCGGCCACGGCCGAGAGCACGGGCGCGCTGCGCGGCAGGATCACGTCGCGGTTGACCGCGAAGAACACCGGCTGGAGCAGGCGGATGACGGTGCCGTCGACGACGACGAAGCGGTTGGGGCAGCCGTTGCGCAGGGGGTCGGTCGAGGGCACGCCGGGCTCGTCGGGGCAGTGGTCGGTGTTGTCGGGCACCGTGTCACGGTCGCGGTCGGGCAGCGGGCAGCCGGGGCGCGCGGGGTCGGGCTGCGGCCCCTGGGGAACGGCGCGGCACTGGTCGGCGGAGTTGAGCACGCCGTCGTGGTCGTCGTCGCCGTCGGGGCAGCCGCGGCGCTCGGGGTCGGGGTGCGCGCCCTGGGGGACGTCGACGCACTGGTCCTCGTCGTCGAAGACGCCGTCGCCGTCGGTGTCGCGGCGCGGGCAGCCGCGGCGCGAGGGGTCGGGGTTGGGGCCCATGGGCTCGGTGACGCACTGGTCCTCGTTGTCGAAGACGCCGTCGGAGTCGGTGTCGGCGAGCGGGCAGCCGCGCCGGGCGGGGTCGGGGTGCGCGCCCTGCGGGGTGGTGGGGCACACGTCGTCGGGGTCGAGCACGCCGTCGCCGTCGGTGTCGGCGGGCGCGGGCGGCGCCACGTCGCGCTCGGCGGGCGCGTACGC
>JBDHVF010000160.1:0-12192 GCA_039809605.1 Polyangiales bacterium
GGGCGGTGCGACGTCGGCGGCGACGTCGGGCGTGGTGTCGGCAACGACGTCCGTGGGCGCGGTGTCAGCGGCGACGTCCGCGGGCGTGAGGTCGGCGGCGACGTCGGCGGGCGTGAGGTCGGCGGCGACGTCGGCGGGCGCGAGGTCGTTGGTGGGCGACGAGTCGGTGACGACGTCGGGGCGGTTGGGGTTCGCGGCCTGGTTGGCGTTGCTGCAAGCGAAGGCCGAGAGCGCGAGCGCCGCCAGCGCGCGTCGCGAAGAGTCCATGAAGGAGCGCATGGCGCGATCATCGCCCTGAAGCGAGCGCGTGGGAACCGCGGCGATGAACTCGCGGCGACGCGCCGTCGGTGCGCGGGGAAGACCGCCGTCCGCGAGGACGGCGGGCGCGGTCGCTGCGCTCAGTAGTAGTACCGGCGCGGCGGAGGCGGCGCGAAGGTCCCCGGGAACGGATTGGCCCGCAGGCGCAGCTCGACCTCGTTCTGCTCGAGGTCGACGACGGCGCCGCGCTCGGCGAAGAGCGCCACGCCGATGACGCCGACGTTGCGCGCGTCGCCCTGCTGCGCCGCGTACGAGTCGCCCACGCTGCCGAAGCGAAACGCCGCCACCGTGTCGCGGTTCTGGCGAAAGCCCTCGATCTCGACGCGGCCGTACGGCTGAAGGATGTACCCGCGCTGGCCCATGCTGGCGGGGCGTCCGTTGATCACATCGAGGCCGTCGACCGACACCACGGTCTCGAAGCGCGCGGGCGTCGCGTTCTCGATGAGGATCGTGTAGCGCTGGCCCGCGTTGCCGAGCACGTACACCGTGTCGCCCGCGTAGTAGCCCGGCAGCGCGTCGCCGCCCTCGTCGCGCAGCGACACGCGCACGCCGTCGTGGCGAATGCCCACCCAGCGCGTCATGCGCCCGTCGTGCTGCATCGCCTGCATCGCCGCGAGGTGCGCGTCGTTGTAGTGGATCGTCGCCACGTCGATCGGCTGCGACGACCCCCGCACGAAGGGCGCGTACGACATCGTCGAGTAGCGCGTCTCGCCCCACTCGGTCGCCAGGCCCGGACGCGCCTCGGGCGCGATGTCCACCGGGCGCCCCGAGGGCTCCGAGGGCGCCGCGTCGACCTCGACGCGAGACGCGCTCGAGTCGGATTGCACCGAACCGCCGTAGCCCCCGCTCACGTTCGCAGCAGGCGCGGGCGGCGAGGCGCTGACGGGCTGGCGGTAGGCGTACGAGCCGCCCGACGAGGTCGTCTGCGTCGAGTAGTAGATCGCACGTGGCGCGCTGCTGCCCCCCGAGCATGCGGCGAGCGAGGCGAAGGCGAGCAGCGCGCGGGTGGCGGTGGTCTTCATGGCGTTCTCCGTGGTTCAGAGGGAGAACGCCGACGGATGAAGGCTCTTACAGGGCTACGAATCGCGGCCGCAGGGGAGCAGCGCCGCGTGGCTGATCATGCGCAGGGTGAAGGGGTCGATGACGGCGGTGGCGCCGAGGTCCTCGCCCTTCCAGCCGACCATGACGGCGTACCAGCCCTCGGTCCACGGGAGGAACACGGTGTTCTCGTACGCGTGGAAGCCGAAGCCCTGCGCGGTGACCGTGCGGTGGTTGCCCGCGGGCCCGGTGACGTTGAGCGCGCCGCCGCGCGTCGAGGCGCGCCACCCGTGGCTCGCCAGCTCGATGCGCTGAAAGGGCCCCACGAAGGTCGGCTCGGAGCCCGCGGCGCGGGGCGCGTCGGCGACGTGCGTCTCCTCGACGCGGTTGGCGATGGGGTCGATCTCGTAGCACCGCGGGGCGCCGGCCGTGACGCCGCAGAGCTCGATGAGCGTGCCCCGCAGCGTCACCCGCGACGACTGGAAGTCCGCCGGGAAGCAGTCGCGCCTGGCGTTCGTCGACAGCGTCTGCGCCGGGAACGGCGGTCGGGCCGCGGTCGACCCCGCGTCGACGCGCGGCGCGCGCGGCGGGGGCGGGCCCCTCGGGGGCTTCTTGCACCCCTCGCAACCGAGCATCAGCAAGATCACCGAGAGAGCACCGAGCGTCCGCCGCATCGCCCCTTGTGTAGACCGCCCGCGCGCCCTCACGCAACGCTTGTCGCGCGCCGCGAGAAGGAACAACCTCGCCGTCCTATGCGCCGCCCCCTCGCCCTCGCGTTTGCCCTCGGGTTTCTCGCCACGCCCGCATTCGCCCAGCCGCAGCCGCGCGCCGACGAGATGACCCCGATGCAGCGCGCGCAGGCGTGCCGACAGACCACGACCAACGAGGTCGATCGCAACGCCTGCATGCAGCGCGCGCTCCAAGGCTGGTCGCCGGGCTCGCAGGTCACCCCGCCCCCCGCCACGTCGACGCTATCCATCCCCGTGCAGCGCGAGCGGCTCGACAACGGGCTGCGCGTCGTGCTCTCGCCCGACCACTCGGTCGCCACCGTGGCCATCGCGATCTACTACGACGTGGGCTCGCGCGTCGAGGAGCGCGGGCGCTCGGGCTTCGCGCACCTCTTCGAGCACCTCATGTTCGAGGGCACCGAGGCGCTGCCCAAGGGAGAGTTCGACCGGCTCCTCTCGCTGCGCGGCGCCGACTCGAACGCCACCACCAGCGAGGACCGCACCAACTACTTCGAGATGCTCCCCGCGAGCTCGCTCGAGCTCGGGCTCTGGCTCGAGGCCGACCGCATGCGCGCGCTCGCGGTGACCGCCGAGGCCTTCGAGAACCAGCGCGTCACGGTCACCGAGGAGCGCCGCCAGTCGTACGAGAACAGGCCCTACATGCAGTCGTTCCTGCGGCGCGACGAGCTGTTCTACCAGGGCTACTTCCCCTACGAGCACAGCACCATCGGCGACATGCGCGACCTCGAGATGCCCGGCGTCGCGCCCGCCGAGCAGCTCCGTCGCGTGAGGGAGTTCCACGCGCGCTACTACGCGCCCGACAACGCCGTGCTCTCGATCGCGGGCGACTTCGACCCCGCCGAGGCCCTGGCCATGGTGCGCCGTCACTTCGGCTCCATCGCCACGCGCCGCGGCGAGGCGTGGACCGACCCCGGCTACACCCCGCCCACGACCGAGGTCACCGCGACGATCACCGACCCCCACGCCGAGGCGCCGGGCTTTCACGTCGCGTGGCACATCCCCCCGCGGCGAACGCCCGACCACTACCCGCTCGAGCTCCTCGGGCTGATCCTCGGCGGGGGCGAGTCGTCGCGCGCCTACCGCACGCTCGTGCGCGACCGCGAGCTGCTCGCCGAGATCGAGGTCGACACCGAGGACCGCCGCGGCCCCGACCTCTTCGCCGTGTGGGCCATCTGCTCCGAGGGGCACCAGCCCGCCGAGGCGCGCCGCGCGCTCGACGCCATCGTCGCCGACGTCGTCGCGCACGGGGTCACCGCGCGCGAGCTCCAGAAGGCCAAGAACAACCTCCGCGCGCGCTTCGTGTTCGGCCTGCAGCGCCCCCTCGACCGCGCCGAGTACCTCGGCATGACCGAGCTCTACGACGGCGACGCGTCGCTCGTGAACAGCGAGCTCGCGCGCTACGAGGCCGTCACCCTCGACGACGTGCGCCGCGTCGCCGCGCGCTACCTCGTCGCCACCAACCGCACCGTGCTCGACGTGATGCCCGCGCCCGAGGCCCCCCAGGGCTCCCCCGCGGCGCACTGACGGTTCAGAACCGCCACGCGCACGCGAGGCCGGGGCGGTCGAGCGTGGGCCCGCACAGCCCCGCGCTCACGGGCACCTCGCGCCGCGCGGGCGCCGCGACCAGCAGCACCACGCCCGCGATCGCGAGCGCGCCGCCCGCGGCGAGCCCCACGACGCCCAGCGTCGTGCTGAGCGGGTTGTCGTTGCTGTCGCGCACCAGAAAGCCCGCCGCCCCGGCGCCCAGGCCCGCCACGCCCAGCCCCAGCGAGACGCCCCCGAGCACCATCATCGTCGCGCGGCGGCGGTTGTTCGCGCGCGCGGACTCGACCACGGCGGGGTCGATCGGGCGCGGCGCGCTCACGAGGCTCACGCGCACCACCGTGGGCTCATCACCCGCGGCGATCGTGGCCGTCTGGGTCACGGGCAGCGAGCCCGGCGCCTCGACGCGCACCGTCACCGGCCCCACGGGCAGGCGCATCGGCGGCGCGGGGCACGTCGCGCGCTGCGCGTCGCCCACGTACACGACGGCGCCCGGCGGCGAGCACTCGACCGAGAGCGTGCCCACGTGCGTCTGCACCTCGCGCAGCGCGGCTTGAATGCGCGAGCGGTTCTCGTCGACCCAGCGGTTGCCCTGCACGGCCATGCCCGATTGCAGGTGCTCGTCGGCGGCGACCCACTCGGAGAGGGCCATCTCGGCGAGGCCCTGGCGCACGAGCGCCCGCGGGTCGTGGGTGCGCTCGTAGAGCGCGCGGAAGAGGTCGCGCGCCTCGGCGTGACGGCCCTGCTCGCGCAGGCGGTTGCCCTGCGCGTGCTGCGCCTCGACGTCGTCGCTGTCTCTGCGGGGCTGCGCGTGGACGGCTCGGGCCTCCAGCAGCGACGCCGCGACGATCACCATCCCGAGCACGTGCGCAGATCGGTTCACGACGGCGCAACGATTCGCAGAGAACGCCGCCCGTGGCAAGAACGCGGTGCGGGGTCAGAAGATCGGCGCGTTGTTGTTGCGAGGGTTCCGCGGTCCGCGGGGGTTGCGCGGGCGCTGGCGCACGCCCGCGTCGCCGTGCGGGTGCGACCTCGGGTGCGCGCTGCGCTCGACCGCATCGCGCGGCGCCGACGCGTCGACCGCCGCGGGCGCCTCGCTCGCGTCGAGCGCGACCGAAGCGTCGACGGCCGCCGCGGGCGCAGACACATCGGGCATCACCGCGAGCACGTCGGGGGCGGCCACGGGCGCGGCGGGCACGTCGGGCGACGCCATCGGCGCAGCGGGAACGTCGGGCGTCGCCGCAGGCACGGCGGCTTGCGCGTCGCGCGCCGCGGGCGCGACGATCGGAGGCGTCGCGGGCCGCGCGGGGGCGTCGTGCGGGCGGCGCTGCGAGGCCACCCACGCCACGAGGCCGAACACGCCCACGCCGAGCACGGCCGCGAAGAGACCGAACACCAGTCCCTTGCGCGAGCCGCGCGGAGGAGGCGGGCGCGGCACCTCCCCCGAGGTGTAGTTGAACGTGCCGCCCGGATAGCTCTCGGGTGCCATGGGCGGCGGGTACGTGCCGGGCGCTCCGTACGGGGGCGCGTAGGGCGCGCCGGGCGGCATCGACGCGCCGGGGTACGACGGCGTCGCTGGCTGGATGGGCGCGACGAGCGGCGACTCCATCTCCACGGTGGCCTTGTACGGAGGCATGCGGCCCGTGGGCGGGCGCGGAGGGTCCTGCACGGGCGCCATGCGACCGGGCGCGGTGTCGAGGTCCATCGCGAGCGTGCCGGTGCCGACCTCGCGGCCCTCGGCGGGCGCGAAGAGGTCCTGCGGCGGCACCTGCGCGCCGGGCTGCGACGCGCTCACCGACTGCCGGATCGACTGCGAGACCCCGCTCGGGAACTCGCCGTCTTGCGACGTGGTGTTCACGAGCTCGGTGGGCTCGTCGACGGGGTTCACGCTCTCGCGCCGCGCGCGCGTGGCCTCGTCGTCGGGCGCCGCGAACGACGGCATGGGCGTGGGCTGCTGCGGGCGCGCCGCGCCGAAGTCCGCCGGCAGCGGCGTGCGCGACGAGGCCATGCGCGCGCCCGCATGCGGCGACTCGTTGAAGTCGGCGTACCACTGCGCCTGCGCCGCGGGCGAGGCGTACGGCAGGAGGGCCGAGCCGAGGTCGCGCATCGAGGGGAAGCGGTCGTCGGGGCGGCGCTGCATCGCGCGCGTCACCACGGCTTCGAAGCCCGGGTCGAGGTCGGGGCGGTGCACGCGCAGGGGCACCGGGTCCTCCGACGTGATCGCGGTCATCAGCACGAGCAGGGTGTCGGAGTAGAAGGGCTTGGCGCCCGTGACGGCCTCGTAGAGCACGACCGCGATGGACCACTGGTCGGCGCGCCCGTCGATCGCGCGCGCCTGCATCACCTGCTCGGGGGACATGTAGCAGGGCGTGCCGAGCAGCGCGTTGGTGCGCGTGAGCTCGGGGCCCTGCTGCTCGAGCTTCGCGATGCCGAAGTCGAGGAGCTTCGGGTGCCACTGCCCCTCGGGCGTGACCGTGAGCAGAAAGTTCTCGGGCTTGAGGTCCCTGTGCACGACCCCCTGGTCGTGCACGGCGGCGACGGCCGACACGATCGGGAGCATCAGGTCGACCGCGAGCGCCTGCGGCAGCGGCCCCGAGCGGCGCATGAGGGCCTGGAGGCTCTCGCCCTCGAGCAGCTCCATCGCGAGAAAGGCCGTGCCCTCGTGCGCGCCGAAGTCGAACACGTCGACCACGTGCGGGTGGTGCATGCGCGCGGCGGCCATGGCCTCGCGCTCGAAGCGCGCCTGCGCGTCGGGGTGCGTGAGCGTGCGGTCGTGCAGGAGCTTGAGCGCGACGTGCCGCCCGAGCGGGTACTGCACGGCCTCGTAGACGACGCCGAACGAGCCCACGCCGATCGTGCGAACGATCTGGTACCGACCGAAGGTCTGTCCGGGTTGGAGTGCGCTGCTCAACGAGGGGCCCATCGCCCTGCTTTCACCGATCGGTCGTACGCGTCGGCACAGCCCCGTCGCCGTCACCACGCGCAAGGGGAGCGCTGCCGCAATGTACTGCCGGTTCCGCCCTGGGATGTCAATCGCGCCACGGAAACCCGTGAAGGCCGCGCGGGATTGGCTGGTATAACCGCCTCGCCACATGACGGATCTCATCTCGAAGATCGACGCGCTCTCGCGGGGCTTTCGCGCGCGCTACCTGCGCCACGCCGACCTCGAGGCGCAGATGCGCGCGTGGTGCGACGCCTTCCCGCACCTCGCCCGCATGCGCTCGATCGGCCGCTCGCTCGAGGGCCGGGAGCTCTGGGTGCTCACCGTCGGCCCCGACCCCGACCGCCGCCGCCCCTCGGTCTTCATCGACGCCAACATGCACGCGAGCGAGCTCTCGGGCTCGAGCGTCGCGCTCGCCATCGCCGAAGACGTGCTCAAGGTCCACGCGGGCGGCGACGACCTGCACGGCCTGAGCGCCCCCGTGCGGGAGCGCCTGCGCGACGTGCTCGTGCACGTGCTCCCGCGCATGAGCCCCGACGGCGCCGAGGCCGTGCTCGCCACGGGCGCGTACGTGCGCTCGAACCCGCGCGACCGCCGCCCCGACCGCGCGCGCCCCCGCTGGCGCGCGTGCGACGTCGACGGCGACGGGCTCGCGCTCGTGATGCGCAAGGTCGACCCCGGCGGCGAGTACGTCGAGGCCCCCGAGGTGCCGGGCCTGCTCGTGCCGCGCACCATCGACGACCCGGGGCCCTTCTACAAGGTCTACCCCGAGGGCACGATCGACAACTTCGACGGGCACCACATCCCGTCGCCGCACTTCCTCTCGGACAACGACACGGACCTCAACCGCAACTTCCCCTACGGGTGGAGGCCCGAGCCCGAGCAGCCGGGCGCGGGGGCCTTCGCGGCGAGCGAGCCCGAGTCTCGCGCGGTGGTCGAGTTCGTCACCGAGCACCCCGAGGTGTTCGCGTGGCTCGACCTGCACACCTTCGGCGGGGTGTTCATCAGGCCGCCGGGCGACCGCCCCGACCACAAGATCGACCGCGAAGACCTCGAGGTCTTTCGCCAGGTCGCCGAGTGGGGCGAGAAGCTCGCGGGCTACCCCACGGTGTCGGGCTTCGAGGAGTTCCTCTACGAGCCCGAGAAGCCCCTGCACGGCGACCTCACCGAGTTCGGCTACCACCAGCGCGGCGCCATCGCGTACGTGTGCGAGCTCTGGGACCTCTTCAAGCAGCTCGGCATCGAGCGCAAGAGGCCCTTCGTCGACCACTACACCCGCCTCACGCGCGACGACCTGATCCGCCTCGGGCAGTGGGACGCCGCCCACAACGCCGGCCGCGTGCTGCGCCCGTGGCGCCCGTTCGTGCACCCGCAGCTCGGCGTGGTCGACGTGGGCGGCCTCGACCCCCGCGTGGGCATCTGGAACCCCCCGCCCGACCTGCTCGGCGAGCTGTGCGCGCGGCAGTCGTCGGCCTTTCTGCGCGTGGCCTCGCTCGCGCCCTCGCTCTCGATCTCGAACCTCACGGTGACCGCGCTCGGCGAGGGGCTGCACTGCGTGACGGTGACCGTCGAGAACCACGGCTACCTGCCCACGTACGTGCTCTCGTCGGCGCGCGCGCTGCCGTGGAACGAGCCCCTGCACGCCACGGCGCGCGCCGAGGGCTGCGCGCTCGTCGACCCGAGCCGCGCCCACCGCGAGCTCGGTCACCTCGACGGGTGGGGCCGCGGGCTGCACGGCCACGCGGCGCTCTTCTACCTCCGCAGCCGGGGCAACACGGGGTCGCGCACGGCCGAGTGGGTGGTGCGCGGCGCGGGCACGTTCACCGTGCGCGTGGGCGCTTGCCGCACGGGATGGGTCGAGCGCAAGGTCGCGGTGGGGTGACGCCGTGACGCAGGAGATCCAACGACGCAGGCGCTTCGGGCCCATCGCCCCTCCCCCGGTCGCGACGGTGCGCGTGGGCGACGGCGAGTCGTTCGTGGTGCCCGCGCGGCTCTCGGCCGACGAGGGCGAGCGCCTCGGCCGCGAGGCCATTCAAGAGGGCATGGCGCGCCCGGCCGACAGCCACCGGGCCGACATCGAGACCGCGCAGCTCGTGTGGGTGCCGCTCTGGCGCGTCGACGCCTCGGCCGACGGCTTTCACGTGGGCGTGCGCCAGGCCACCGACGCGAAGGGGCGCCTGCGCGCGGTGCTGCCCACGGGCGGCGCGCGCCACCGCGACGAGGTCGTGGTGCTGCTCGCGCGCAAGATGCTGCCCTTCGACCCGTCGCCGGGCGTGAAGCTCCCGCTCGACGCGATGGCTTCGAAGCTCACGCACCCGATCGCCGAGGGCGAGGAGGTCGCGCCCGACGTGACGCGCGAGGAGGCCGAGCGCGAGGCGTCGGCGCGCGTGCGACGTCACGTGCAGCCGTCGAGCGCGGTGTACTCGAACTACGAGGTGCGCGTGCGCTCCGCGGTGCTCTGCCACTACCCCGTGTGGCTGCGGCGCTACCGCTACGAGGGCGAGGCCGCGGGCTCGGGCGAGGTCTTCGAAGGGCACGTGGCGCTGTCGGCGGTCGACGGGCGCGTGCTCAGCGCGAGGCACCCGCCCGCGTGGCGCGCGCTCGCGGGGCGGGTGAAGCGGCTCTTCAAGCGGGGGTGACGCTCACTCCGCCGCGGCCGCGGCGCAGCAGCGGAAGCCGATGCTGTAGTCGTGGTAGCTCGGGTCGTGCGCCATCGTGACGTAGTTGCAGCCGTTGCCGTTGATGGCCGTGTCCATGTAGTAGCCGCCGCGGAAGGTGCCCGCGGGGTCGGCCGTCCACTCGTGGAGGTTGCCGACCATGTCGTAGACGCCCCACTCGTTGGTGCAGCCGCCGTGGGCGCCGGTGAGGGCCACGGTGCCGGGGAGCTGGTTGATCTGCGGGTCGTTCATCTGCACGTGACCCCACAGGGCCTCGCCCGCCGTGCGGAAGAGCTGCACGACGGGGTGCCAGCGGTGGTTCTCGTTGCACTGGCCCTGCACGCGGCGGTCGCCGTAGCCGTAGGTCTGCGCGCGAGGGCCGCGGCACGCGCGAAGCCACTCGCCGTCGGCGCAGAGGCGCTTGCCCGCCGCCGCGCAGGCCGCGGCCGCCTGATGCTGCGAGATGTACCCCTGGGGAACCACGCCACGCGCGCTCACCGCGCGCACGCTCACGCGCTCGGGGGTGAGAAAGGGCGACCAGGGGCGGTCTCCGCCCTCGGGCGAGCTCTGCCGCAGCGAGGCCTCGAAGCGGTCGATGCAGAAGCCACCGCTCGCGGCGCCCGCGAGGGCCGCGCTCGGAATGAACGCCATGCCCGCGCGGCACGGCTGCGACTGGGAGCGTACGGGGACGGCCGTTGCGAGCACCGCGCCGAAGCCGGCGAGGGCAGCGGCGATCCAGGGGAGCGTCCGACCTGCGGAGGGAGACTGCATCCAGCGCCTCGTTGCGTGGGTGGGAGCGCGCGCGGCGCTCGGTCTTCGAGTCACGTAAGGGCGAAGCGAGGCAACAGATCGCAGGAGGCTCTGATATCAACACCAGCGCCACGAGAGAAGCAGGAATCGCCCGCGCGCGCGTGATTTGTCCTTCACGCTCCCGCGTCACGGGAACATTCCGTTGAACTCTGGTCTCGCCCGGGTTCGTGCGCGGAAAGTCAGCGCGTGGGGGGGGCGCTGCCCCGCCCTGCTCGCTGCTCGATGGCGCGGAAGAGGTCACCCGCGAGGGCCTGGATGCGCTGCACGAGGCCGGGGTCGGCCCACGTCGCGCCGTGGCTGCCGAACTCGCGGCGGAGGATGGTGCTGACGATCCTGGCGGCGTCTCCCTCGCTCAAGATGTCGTCGGCGCAGAGCGAGGCGACGTAGGCCTCGTGCTCGTAGAGCTCGGGCTGCTCGACGCCCTCGACGACGAAGCGCATGGGGTCGTGCTGGATCCAGAGGCGGCGCACCTGCGCGACGAACTCCGCGGCCACCGGGCGCGACGACGGTCGCTCGGATGCGCGCGGTGCTCGGCTCGGCGGCGGGGGTGTGTCGCGAGGCATAGGGGAATACCTTCCACGAACTGACGGCGTGCGCGACGAGGGCCCTCTGGGGACAACGAAGGGACGGCCCGCCCCCGGCGGCCGCACGTTATCAGCCCTTCGCGCGGCGTGGGGGAGAGATCACACGGATTTCGGCGCGGGTCACGGCGGCACTACAATCGCGCCACGGCTGCCATGTGCGAACTGCTCGGGATGGACTGCAACACCCCCACGGACCTGGTCTTCTCGTTCCGCGGGTTCTCGAAGCGAGGGGGGTGCACCGGGCCGCACGCCGACGGGTGGGGCCTGGCCTTCTACGAGGGCCGCGCGGCGAGGCTCTTCCTCGACCCCAACGCGTGCGCCGCGTCGCCGCTCGCCGACTTCTTCCGGCAGACGCCGGTGAAGACGCTCCAGGCCATCGCGCACATTCGCAAGAAGACCCGCGGGCACGTCAAGCTCGCCAACACCCACCCGTTCATGCGAGAGCTCTGGGGCCGCCACTGGGTCTTCGCCCACAACGGCACCGTGCGCGACGCCGGCGCGCTCAAGCTCGGGCGCTTCGAGCCCGTGGGCACGACCGACAGCGAGCGCGCGTTCTGCTCGCTGCTCGAGGCCCTGCGGTCGTCGTTCGCGCGCGGCCCCGCGCGCCCCGAGGCGCTCTGGGAGGCCATCGCCCACGAGGCCGGGCGCATCGCGACGCGGGGCACGTTCAACTTCGTGATGGGCAACGGCGAGCACCTCTTCGCGCGCTGCGACACGCGGCTCTGCCACGTCGTGCGGCGCTACCCCTTCGGCCGCGCCACCCTCAAGGACGACGACCTCACCATCGACTTCGGCGCCGTCACCACCCCGCGCGACCGCGTGGCCGTCATCGCCACCGCGCCGCTCACCGTCGACGAGACGTGGACGCACGCCGAGCCCGCGACGCTCTGGGTGTTCAAGCGCGGCAGGCTCCTCGCGACGCTGCCGAGCGGGCGCCCCGCCGCGCGCAGGGCCGCGGTGCGCGCGTGAAGCTCCGCACGCGGCTCGTGCTCGCGATGCTCGTGTGCGGCCTCGGGCCCCTCGCGGCCGCGGGCGCCCTCGCGCGCTCGGCCCTCACGCGGCGCTACGAGCAGGCCGACACGGGCCGCAGAACGGCCGCCCTCGCCCGCGTCGAGCGCACCCTCGTCGCGCGCGCCGCGGCCCAGCAGCGCACGCTCGCGCGCTTCTGCGCGCACGACTACCTCGTCGACCGCACGCTCCTGCAGCTCGAGACGGGGCAGCTCACCGAGCAGGCGCGGGGCGAGCTCGCGGCGGTGCTCGCCGAGGTGCGCGAGGCGCTCGGCTTCGACGCGCTCTCGCTCGTGCGCTCCGACGGGATGGTGCTCGCCAGCGCCCACTACCCCGGCCAGGCGGGCTCGCGCGACCCCGACACCTGGCGCCTCGCCTCGACGCGCGCGCCCGGCGCGTGGTGGGTGCGGCGCGTGCGGGTGCGCGAGGCGCGCGGGCCCGCCGACGTGCTCGTGCTCGAGAGCTCCTGCACGCGCCGCAGGCGCGCCGCGCCGGTGGCCGTCGCGGGCGGCGAGGCCGTCGACGCCGAGCTCCTCGCGCAGCTC
>JBDHVF010000161.1:0-12170 GCA_039809605.1 Polyangiales bacterium
GGCCGCCGCGTCGCGCGCGTCGGCCGCCGCGTCGCGCACGTCGGCCGTCGCGTCGCGCACGTCGGCGGCCGCGTCGGGTACGTCCATCGTGGCGTCGCGCACGTCGGCCGTCGCGTCGACCGAGGCGTCGGGCGCCCCCGCGTCGAGGTCGAGCCACGCGCCGATCGCACCGCGCTCGTCGGCCGTGAGCATGCCCGGCGGCGGAGGCATGCTGCGCTCGACCAGCACGCGCATGCGAATCTCGTCGCGCCGCATGCGCCACGACGCGTACGTCGTGAGGTCGGCGTTGCCCGTGCCGCCGGGCAGGTGGCAGGGCACGCAGCGCCGCGCGAAGACGGGGCGCACGGTGTCTTCCCACCGCCGTACGTCGGGCGACTCGACGAAGCCGTAGCGCGTGAGGCGCCCGCCCGCGATCACCCAGACGTCGCCGCTCGGAGACCCGAGGAGCCTCCCGTCCGCGGGCACCGCGGCGTCGGGCGAGGCGTGCACCTCGCGGCCGTCCCAGAGCGCGAGGTGGTCGCCCGCGACGAGCCACACGCGCCCCGCCGAGCGCACCACGCCGCGCAGCGCCGGGCCCGCGATCACGCGCGGCACGAGCGAGCCCTGGTCGGTCTCGGCGTAGAGGTCGCCGCCCGCGGTCACCACCAGCCTGCCGTCGCCGTCGAAGGCCGCGCCCGTCACCCCCGCGACGGGGAACATCACTGCCGACCCGCGCGCGACGTCGAACACCCGCACGCCCTCGGCCGCGCGCGCCGCGAGGCGCCCGCCCGCACCCACCAGGTCGGCGAACGTCGGGTCGCTCCAGAGCGAGACGCGCATGCCGTCGGCGATGGCGAAGCCCCCGTCGTAGCCGAAGGCGACGCGGTTCTCCGAGAGCGTCGCCACCGAGCGCACGCGACGCATCGTGAGGCCGTAGCGCCCGGTGACCTCCTCGACGCGCGAGAGGTCGCGCATGCGCCAGAGGCGGCCGTCGTCCGCGACGCCGAGCGTCCACGCGCCCGGGGTGCCGTCGCCCGCGGGCACCACGGCGGCCGCGCGCCACGCGGTGACCGTCGCGTCGGTGGCCGACACCGATCCGCCCGCGAGCACCTGCATCCCGCGCTGGCCGAAGAGCACGAGAAGTCCCTCGGGCTCGGCGAGCGCCGCGATCGAGCCGAGGTCGGCGCCCGCGGCGTTCCACGTGACCTCGCGCGCCGTGAGCGGCGACGGGGGGAGCACCACGTCGAGGGGCGCGTCGGGGGCCGCGTCGAGCGGCGCGTCGGCGACGGCCTCGTCGGCCGCGTCGAGGGCGAGCGTCGCGTCGGTCGTGCTCGCGCCCTCTCCGCCGCATCGCGCGACCGCCGCCGCGAGAATGGTCAGGTGCAGCCCGCGTAGCCGTCGCGGCGTCGTCATGCGCGCGATCGTATCGCGACACGCGCCCCCGATGGGTACGCCCGTGATCGACGATGGAGGCGCGCGGTCGCGGCGTGTAGCATCGCGCGCCGCGGCCATGCACCCCACCTCGCGGCTCCTCGTCTGCGCGCTGCTCGCGGCCCCTTCGACCGCGCTCGCCTACGACTGGGACGCGTCGGCTGCCGCGGGCTACGAGATGTGGTTCTCGCCCGAGGTCGCGGGCCACGGGTACGGGCTCTTCGACCTGCGCGGCGTCGGCGCCGTCGCGGGCGGCGACCTGCACGTGAGCTTCAACACCGAGACGCTCTACGTCGGCGTCGAGCGGCTGCGCCCGGGCACCGACCGCGTCGAGCTCGCCTTCGCGCTGCGCGCCGAGGGAGCGTACGCGGGCGTGCTGCCCGACTGGATCCAGAACGGCGCCTCGGACCGCTCGCGCGGCTTCTACGCGAGCTACGCGCAGGCCCTCGCGTCGATCAAATGGCTGCCCGCCGATGGACACTCGGTCGAGCTCGTGCTCGGCGGGCGCGCGTGGCTCTTCGCGCGCAACGGCCAGACCACCAGCCCTGCGCTCACGCTGCCGCCCGACACCTGGGTGTTCGAGCCGAGGCTGCGGTACACGCTCTGGCGCGTCACCAGCGACAGCGACGAGTGGCGCCCGAACGTCTTCTCGCCGCGCGTGACGGGCCTCGCCGCGGGCGTCGAGCTCGGCGCCGACGTGCGCAGCGACGCGAGCGCGTGGGGCGCGGTCGGCGGCGTCGACGACGGGCGCAACCATCCGGGCGCGGTGATCCTCATGGCGCGCCAGTGGATGCGCGCGGGCGCGAGGCTCGGGTCGCGCGTGCGCGTGCAGCTCGACGAGTACGCGAGCTGGGGCGACGGCGAAGACGACCTCACGCGCGTGCGCGCCGGGGGAATGAACCCGTACGTGGTGCCCATCCCGGGCTACGCGTGGCCCGCGCTCCTCTGCGAGCGGCTCGTGTCGGCGCAGGTGTCGCTGGCCGTACGCCCGTCGCTCGCGAGCGGGCACGAGCTCGGCCTCGCGGTGGCGGGAGGGGCGTTCAACGACATCCACCGCCGCGGCGAGCTCATGACCTTCTCGGGCGCGGGCGGCGTGGCGGCCTTCACCGACCTGCGCTTCGGCCGGTGGAACGTGCACGTGCGCGCGGGGTACGGCTTTCCGTCGGAGGGCGTCGAGGCGCCCAGGGTCTCGGCGCTCGTGGCGCTCGGTGCGCGGCTCTTCTGAAAAGCGCTCGCGGAGCTTTCGTGTACTCTCCGCGGCCTCAAAGAGCCTCTCATGCGCATCGAGATCAACCCCGAACACCCCGAGCCTCGCAAGATCGCGCGCGCCGTGTACGCGCTGCGCAACGGCGAGTGCATCGCCTACCCGACCGACACCGTGTACGGCCTCGGCTGCGCGATGGACGGCAAGCGCGCCGTCGACGCGCTCTACGCGATGAAGCAGATGCCCCGCACGCAGCCCCTCGCGCTCGTGGTGCCCGACCTCTCGGGCATCGCGCGCTTCGCCGTCGTGCAGGACTTTCACTACCGCTTCATCAAGCACCTGGTGCCGGGCCCCTACACGTTCATCCTCGAGGCCACGCGCGAGGTCCCGAAGCTCCTGATGATGAAGCGCAAGACCATCGGCATCCGCGTGCCGGCGCACCCCATCCCCCTCGCGCTCACGAAGGAGCTCGGCGCGCCGCTGATCTCCACCACGGCGTCTCACCCGCTCGAGGGCGAGGACTGCATTCAAGACCCCGACGTGATCGACGACCGCTTCCCCGCGCTGGCGCTGGTGCTCGACGCGGGCTTCGGCGGCGTTCACCCGAGCACGGTGATCGACCTCACGTCGAAGGAGCCCCGCCTGGTGCGCGCGGGCGCGGGCATGGACCTGCTCGAAGAGCTCTTCGGCCTGCGCCACGTGGGCCACGAGCTCGAGGCGTGACGTGAGGCGCGCGGCCCTCGTCGCCGTCGCCGTCGTCTCCGCCGCGGCCTGCGCGGGCGCGGGCTTCGCCGCGGGGTGGCGCGTGGCGTCGAGGCGCCGCGAGGCCGCCGCGAGCGCGCGCCGTGACAGCACCGAGGACCGCAACCGCGACGGGCGCCCCGACCGCTGGGTCGAGCGCGACGAGCGGGGACGTCTCGCGAAGGTGCGCGACGACCGCGACTTCGACGGCTTCGCCGAGCGCACGGAGATCTACGTCGACGGGCGATTGAACCGCGTGGACTACGACTCCGACGGCGACCGTCGCTACGACTCGACCGACCAGCTCGGGAGCGACGGGCGCGTGCTCTTCGTGATGACCGACCGCGACTGGAACACCGTGCCCGAGCGCTGGGTGCAGCTCAACGCGCGGGCGCAGGTGACGAGCGAGTGGGTCGACGCCAACGAGGACTCGGCCCCCGAGCGCTACCGCTCGTTCGACGCTGCGGGCAGGCTCACCGAGGAGGGCGTCGACGCCGACGGCGACGGGCTCTACGAGCTCTCGCGCACGTTCAACACGCGCTGGGCCGCGGGCGCGCCGCCGCTCAGGGTCGAGCGCGACGACGACCGCGACGGCGTCTACGAGCGCCGCGAGAGCTACACCATGGCGGGCGTGCTGCGGTCGGTGAACGACGACACCGACGGCGACGGGGTGCGCGACCACATCGCGCTCTACCGCCCCGACGGCAGCGTGCGAAAGGAGGGCTACGACCGCGACGGAGACGGGTTCTTCGAAGCGTGGCGCTTCCCCACGGCCGGAGCTCTCTCGCGCGCGGGCCACGACGACGACGAGGACTACGACATCGACCGCTGGGACCCGCCCGGCGCCCCCGAGGGCTGGTGCGCCGATCGCTGCCGGGTGGGGGCGCCCGGTGACGCGGGCGTGTCCGACGGCGCCGCTCCCGTGCGATGATCGCGCCCGTGGCCGCGATGCCCACGAGCGAGCGTGCGCTGACGATGTTCGAGGCCTTCCTGCGACACGCGCGCAGCGTCGACGGGCCGCCGTCTCCTGCGCCGCCGGGCCCGCCGCCGCGTGCGGACAGGGCGCCGGTGTCGGACGACGACGCGACGCTCGACAGCGAGGTCACGCGCGTGGTGCAGACGCCCTCGCGCCCGCCCGCCCCCGCGGAGCTCCCCTCGTGGGACGACCGCACCGAGGAGAGCGCCGGCCCCTCGACGCAGGCCACGGTCGACGAGCGCACCGACCTCGCGGTGAAGCTCCCGCTGGCGCCCGTGCAGGTGCACGCGTCGCACGTCGAGGAGCGCTCGATCATCATCGACGACGACTCGCTCACGTCGCCCGAGATGTCGCGCGACGACGCGCTCGCCGCGGCGCCCTCTGCGCTCGCGGCGCCCATCGTGGCCGACCCCCTCGGCGCGCTGCTTCAGGAGATGGCCGTGCTGGTGAAGTACGGCCACGCGGCGCAGGTCGCGCAGGAGCTCGACCTGTGGTCGCAGTCGCACCCCGACGACCTCGCGGGTCACATGCGCGTGGCCGAGTTCGAGATGGCCCGCGTCGACCGCGAGCGCGCGCTGCAACGCTACGGCACGCTCGTGTCGATGTTCCTCGACCGCGGTGACACACGCTCGGCCGACGACGTGCTCCGGCGGCTGCGAAGGGACATGCCCGGCGACCCCCGGGTCACCGCCATCGCGCAGTGGAACGGGCTCTCGTAGCGCGGAGGGCCGCGGGGATCGGGGACACACCCGAGGATCGCAGAAGGCACCGTCGAGCGGCAGCGAAGGCACGATCTATCGACAGCGAGCGTGATGGGTATCAAGACAGACGTACTGGATCTCCGTCGAGACCAGCGTGGGCGCGATCGCTCCGTCTGCGGAGGGGCTCATGTAGGCCGTGATTTGCAGGTAGCGCTTCCAGATGAGCACGTCCGACGGCGTCGACGCCGCGCAGAGGATGGCGTGCAAGTCGAGGCTGGTGGGCGAGGCAGGTGCGCCAACGGGAGCGTCGGGCAGCGAGACCGAGCGGGCGGCGGCGAGTTCGCCGATCGTGTTCGAGGCGCGGAGTCCGAAGCGGATCGAGGTGCCGATAGGGACGTTCGACGTGTAGTTGAACCGCACCCAGAACGGAACCGTGCCGGTGAAGATGTCCCGACGCGCCTCGGGCGCGCAGTCGCCGTCGAACACGCGGGTGTACACGCCGCGCTCGCATCGGGTGCCGCCGTCCGCGGTGCACGACAGCGTGAGGCCTCCATCGGGTGTTCCCGAAGGGCAGAACACCGCGTGTGCGTCGCTGGCGACGCGGAGGTTGAGCGAGCCCGCGGGCAAGGGGTCGCCTTCGGTCGGACAGCTCACCTGATGACGGCAGGTCGGCAGGCACGACCCTGGGCACGCGCTGATGGGGCCGACGTAGCGGAAGTTCTCGCGCCAGCGCTCGCATGCGCCCCACGACCAGCCCGCGCCGCGACTGTTCGGCGAGCAGCTTCGCTGCCCCAGGTGGCAGATGCCATCGGGGCCCGCGGAGCGTCGCCGCCGACCTGCGTCGCGACGCTGCTGCACCCGGCGAGCATCGCCGCGATCGAGGCTCTCGCGCGCATCCACCGAGAGGTCACGTCGGGCTCCGTGGTCCATCGTTCCCGGGGGAGCCGTCGCGCGGCGAGGCGGCGATCGACCCCTCGCCGGAGCGCGCCGAACGGGTGCGCGTCACCCCACCGCGTAGCCCGTGTACGGCCGCACCTCGGGCGCGCGAAACCCGAGCACGACGGCGTCCTTCGGGACGCCCGCCGCGACGAGGTCTTCGGCGACGACGAGGTCGGTGTTGTCGCACTGGAGCCAGACCTTGTCGCCGCGCAGCTCGACGTGCACGGCGACGTGGTGCACGCGTCGCGGCCCGTCCCAGCCCATGTACATCAGCAGGTAGTGGCGGCGTTCGGCGTCGACGATCAGCAGCGCGTCGATGCCCTCGCGAGACGCTCTGTACGACGCGTACTCGCGCATCAGCTTCTCGACGTGCTCTCGGTTCCGCTCTACGGGATCCATTGCGCGACCCTCCCCCTGGTCTGGTCGAAGACGAGAAGACGGAGCGACTGCGTGCTGATCATGAGCTGCCCGATGGGCTCCTGAAAGAGCGTCTCGTGAATCGTGAGCGGCACTGCCATGTAGAGTCGGCGCCCCGCGTCGCTGCGCGCGAGGACCTCGCGGTAGAGCACGAACTGCCCCACGGCCAGCTCCAACTCGCGGATGTTCGATGCGCCCACGAAGCTCTTGATCTCGACGGCGATGCGTTCGCCATCCCTCTCTGCGGCGATCGGGAGCTCTGCCGCGAGATCGATGTAGAAGTCGCGGGCCCCGAACGCTAGCCGGAGCGGGTCGTCGGTGATGATCCAGCCGTCGGCGATCAACGCCTGCACGACCGTGTCGTGGTAGAGGTCCCGCGCGGGCATCGCAGCGGATCGGGACCTATCACCCGGCTACCCGCGCCGCAAGCCTCGGTCGTCACCCGTCAGGAGCCTCCCCACCCATGATCGACCTCTACACCTGGACCACGCCCAACGGCTTCAAGCCCCTCATCGCGCTCGAGGAGCTCGGGCTCCCGTACCGCGCGACGCCCGTGAACCTCTCGAAGGACGAGCAGCACGGCGCCGAGTTCCTCGCGCTCAACCCCAACGGCAAGATCCCCGCGATCGTCGACCGCGGCGGCGGCGGCCACGAGGTGCGCGTGTTCGAGTCGGGCGCGATCCTCGTCTACCTCGCCGAGAAGGCCGGGCGCCTGCTGCCGAAGGAGGGCCAGCCCCGCGCCGACGCGCTCGCGTGGCTCATGTTCCAGATGAGCGCCGTGGGGCCGATGTTCGGGCAGTGGGGGCACTTCCTCCGCGCGAAGCGCGACGACGCCTACGCCTTCGAGCGCTTCGAGCACGAGGCCGCGCGCATCCTCGGCGTGCTCGACGGGCAGCTCGCGAAGGAGACGTACCTCGCGGGGGACTACTCCATCGCCGACATCGCCACGTACCCGTGGCTGCGGAGCGCAGAGACCTACGGGATGTCGTTCGAGCGCGTGCCGAACGTGCGGCGCTGGCTGGGCGAGGTGGGCTCGCGCGCGGCCGTGCAGCGCGCGATGGCGTGGAAGCCGTAGCTCACCGCACCAGGCGCTCGACGGGCACGATGTCGACGGGGTAGTCGCCCGTGAAGCACGCCTCGCAGAAGCCGTCGCCCGAGGGGTAGCCCACGGCCTCGCGCAGCCCCTCGACGGGCAGGTACGCGAGCGAGTCGGAGGTGATGTACCGCGCGATCTCGTCGACCGAGTGGCTCGCGGCGATGAGCTCGCGGCGGTTGGGCGTGTCGATGCCGTAGAAGCACGGCCAGCGCGTGGGCGGAGACGAGATGCGCAGGTGCACCTCGCGGGCGCCCGCGTCGCGCACCATCTTCACGATCTTGCGCGAGGTGGTGCCGCGCACGATCGAGTCGTCGACCACCACCACGCGACGGCCCTGGAGCGCCTCGCGCACGGGGTTGAGCTTGAGCCGCACGCCGAAGTGACGGATCGACTGCGAGGGCTCGATGAAGGTGCGCCCCACGTAGTGCGAGCGGATCATGCCCATCTCGAAGGGGGTGTGCGACGCCTCGGCGTAGCCGATGGCCGCGGGCACGCCCGAGTCGGGCACGGGGATCACCACGTCGGCCTCGACGGGGAGCACCTTCGAGAGCACGGCGCCGAGGCGCTTGCGCGTGGCGTACACGCTGCGTCCGCCGAGCACGCTGTCGGGGCGCGCGAAGTACACGTGCTCGAACACGCAGAAGCGCGAGGGCACCGGGTCGAAGGGGCGCAGCGAGCGCACGCCCGAGCGGTCGATCACCAGCACCTCGCCGGGCTCGATGTCGCGCACGAACTCGGCGGCGATGAGGTCGAAGGCCGTGGGCTCGCTCGCCACCACGTGCGCGCGGTTCAAGATGCCGAGCGAGAGCGGGCGAAAGCCGTGCGGGTCGCGCGCGGCGACGAGCGTGTCGCCCACGAGAAAGACCACCGAGAACGCGCCCTTCACCGCGCGGAGGGCGTGCACCACGCGGTCGACGGGGGGGCCCGCGGGCGCGCGCGCCACGAGGTGCAGAAAGACCTCGGTGTCGGTGGTGGTCTGAAAGATCGCCCCGGCCGCGTCGAGCTCGCGCTTGAGCGCGTCGGCGTTGGTGAGGTTGCCGTTGTGCGCGCAGGAGAGGGCGGCGCCGCCGTGCTCGACGCCGAAGGGCTGCGCGTTGCGCACGTGCGAGGCGCCCGCGGTCGAGTAGCGCACGTGGCCGATCGCGATGCGGCCCGGCAGCGCGGTGAGCGTCTGGGGGTCGAAGACGTCTTGCACGAGGCCCATCGCGCGGTGCAGGTGGAGCGCGCCCGACTCGTCGACGGTGGCGATGCCCGCCGACTCCTGCCCGCGGTGCTGCAACGCGTGCAGCCCGAGGTAGGCGAGGTTGGCGGCCTCGGCGTGGCCGTACACGGCGACCACGCCGCACTCGTCGTGAAAGCGGTCGTCGTCGAGCCACGAGGTTTCGAGCGGGGCGTCCATGAGAGACCGTGGGTTAGCACGCGGCCGCCCGAGAAGCCCAATCGAAGACCGATCGCGGGCGGCGCGATGCGGGTATGATCGCAATCGATGGAGTACGTGGTTCCGCTGGCGAGCGCGCGAGACGCGGCGCGCTTCGGCCCCAAGGCCGCGCAGCTCGCGGCGCTCGGCGACGTGGCGGGCGCGCGCGTGCCCGAGGGCTTCGCGATCTGCGCGCGCGCGTTCGAAGACACGCTCACCGCGGCGCTCCCGAGGTCGCAGTGGCCCGCGCAGCTCCTGCTCGACGGCAACGGCGCGCAGAAGGTCTGGCGCCTCGAGGCCATTCGCCAGCGGCTGCTCGGCGCGACGCTGCCCGAGGCGTTGCGCGCGCAGATCGCCGCGGCGTACGGCGGGCTCAACGGCGCGCTCGTGGCCGTGCGGTCGAGCGCCCTGCACGAAGACGATCACGACGCGAGCGCCGCGGGGCTGCAAGAGACCGTGCTCGGCGTCGCGGGCGTCGACGGCGTGTGCGCGGCCGTGCTGCGCTGCTTCGCGTCGATCTATCAAGAGCGCGCGATGACCTACCTCGCGCGCCGGCCCCCGCGCGCGCGGCGCGAGGTGGCCGTGGGCGTGGTGGTGCAGCGCATGGTGCGGGCCGACGCGGCGGGCGTGCTCTTCACCGTCGACCCGGTGAGCCGCGAGCGCGGGGTGATGGTCGTCGAGGCGGCGTTCGGGCTCGGGTGCTCGGTGGTCGACGGGGGGATCTCTCCCGACGTGTTCAGGGTCGACCGCGCGAGCGGGCGCGTGCTCTCGCGCAACCTCGGCGACAAGCCCGCGGCGGTGCGCGTGCGCGAGGGGGGAGGGACCTTTCGCGAGCCCGTGGGCGAGGCGCTGCGGCGCGCGCCGGCGATCACCGACGCGCAGATCCGCGCGCTCTGCGCCCTCGGCGACGCGGCCGAGCGCCACGCGGGCGGCGCGAGGGACCTCGAGTGGGCGTGGGAGGACGGGGTGCTGTGGGCGCTCCAGTCGCGGCCCATCGTGGGGCTCTCGGGGCCTCGCGAGGCGGCCCTCGACGACCCGTCGGCGTGGGTGTGGAGCAACGTCAACGTCGGCGAGGCGCTGCCCGGCGTGGCGACGCCGCTCACGTGGTCGATCGCAGCGGCCTTCAGCGACCTGGGGTTTCGCAGGGCCTTCGGCGCGCTCGGGTGCGTGGTGCCCGAGGGGGTCGAGCTCGTGGGGAGCTTCCACGGCCGCATCTACCTCAACCTCACCAACTTCATGCGCATCGCGCGGCAGGTGCCCGTGCTCAACCCGCGCATGCTGCTCGAGTTCGGCGGAGGGGGAGGGCTCGACGAGGTCGAGCGCCAGGTCGAGCCCGGCGAGTGGGGCACCTTCCTCGCGCGCCTGCCCGTCACGGGCGTGCGCTACGTCGCCGAGAACGCGGGGCTCGACCGGCGCGTGGGGCGCTTCGAAGACGAGTTCCGCGCGGCCCGCGGGCGCATGGAGTCGCTCGACCTGCGCTCGCTCTCGAACGCCGCGCTCGACGCGCTCTTCGGCGACCTGCTCTCGCTCCTCGACCGCACGGGCGCCGTGATGCTCACGTGCGCGTCGGGCTACCTGTCGAGCGTCGTGGGCCTGCGCACGCTCCTGCGCTTCGCCGCGCGCGACGACGCCGACCGCTTCGAACGCGACCTGCTCTCGGGCGTGTCAGACCTCGAGAGCGCCGCGCCCGGCATCACCCTCTTTCACCTCGCCGAGGTCGCGCGCTCGGAGCCCGCCGCGCGCGCCGTCATCGCCCGCAGCGACCCGGCCACGCTCGCCGTCGAAGACCTTCCGCCGGGCCCGACGCGCCGCGCGTTCGCGAGCTTTCTGCGCGCGTACGGCTACCGGTGCCCGCGCGAGGCCGAGCTCTCGACCCCGCGCTGGCGCGAGGCGCCCGCCACGCTCTTCGCCGCGCTGCGCGCGTACCTCGAACAGGGCGACGACTCGGCCATCCGCCGCGCCGAGCGGCAGCACGCGCTGCGCGCCGAGGCCGAGGCCGAGCTCGCGCGGCGACTCCCGCCGGTGGCCCGCGCCGCGGCGAGGCACCTGCTCCAGCGCACGTGGCGCTTCTCCCGCCTGCGGGAGCGCATGCGCGCGCGCGTGACCGAGGTGCTGGGCTTCTTTCGCGCCGCGGCGCTCGAGGCCTCGCGCCGCATCGAGCTCGCGTCGCCCGACGCGGGCGCGGGCGCGGCGTTCTATCTCCGCGTCGACGAGGTGCGCGCGTGGCTCACCGGCGAGCTCGGCGACCCGACGGCCCTCGTGGCCGTGCGCCGCGCGCAGGTGGCCCGCGACGTGGCGCGCCCCGACCCCCCGCCGACCTTCGTGGGCGCCCCGCCCGCGAGCTCGCCGACGACCATCCCCGTGGGCGACCGCTGGACGGGCGTCGCCGCGTCGCCGGGCGTGGTGACGGGCGTGGTGCGCGTGCTGCGCGACCCGGCCGACGGCGCCGCGCTCAAGCCCGGCGAGGTGCTCGTCACGGCCGTCGCCGACGTCGGGTGGACGCCGCTCTTTCTCATGGCCGCCGCCGTGGTGACCGAGCTCGGCGGCGCGCTCTCTCACGCCGCGCTCGTGGCGCGCGAGTACGGCGTGCCCGCGGTGGTGAACGTGCCCGGCGCCACGCGCGCGCTGCGCACCGGCGACCGCGTGCGCGTCGACGGCGACCACGGCGTGATCGAGCGCCTCGCGGCCGCCGAGGTGCCCGAGGCGCCTTCGCACACGACGGTCCACTGACGTGCGGGCGCTCTTCCGCGACGCGCGCTGGCTCGCGCTCGACAAGCCCGCGGGCGTGGTGACGGCGCCGCCCACGACGCGCGCCGGGCGCACCCTCGTCGACGAGGCGCGCGCGCTCGCGCCCGAGGCCGCGCGCCACCACCCGCTCTCGCGCCTCGACGCCGACGTCACGGGCGTGGTGCTCTTCGCGCTCACGCAGGAGGCCGTCGACCTCGCCGTGCGCGCGCGCGCCGAGGGCTCGTACCGGAGGCTCTACGTGGGCCTCGCGTCGCCGCCCCCGTCGCCCCCCGCGGGCCGCTGGGCGTGGCCCGTCGCGGTCGACCGCCGCGACCGCACGCGCCGCACGACGGGCGAGGGCGACGACCCCCGCGAGGCCGAGACGCGCTACGAGGTGGCGGCCGTCGCGGGCCCGCTCGCGCTGGTGGTGTTCACGCCGGTGACGGGGCGCACGCACCAGATCCGGGTGCACGCGAGGGCCGCGGGCGCCCCGCTCGCGGGCGACGTGGCGTACGGCGGCGCGCGGCGGCTCGTGCTCGACG
>JBDHVF010000162.1:0-12170 GCA_039809605.1 Polyangiales bacterium
AACGATGCCCACGTCACGCCGGAATCAGCGCCCACGTGCGATCGGAATCAGTGCCCACGTGCGCGCGGAATACGCACCTGGGACGTGCTGCTCGGCGAATCCAGCCCGATCCCTCGCCCCGTCGCCGCTCGCGCTCCCCGCCATCCCACCCTTGTCATCGGCGCTCTCGTGGTGCCTCGGGCGCGTTCCATCGCAACCCGCGCACGGCGCACGGCCGCCCTGCCCCCGCTCGTGGTTGCTCGACGGCCCCCTCGCCAGCGACAATCACCGCGGCCGTCTCTCGGAGGGACCATGCGGCGCCCGTCGATCGCGAAGCTGCTGTTCGTGGCGCCCTTCATCGCGCGCTGCGTGACGACCACCCCCACGGTCGTCGCGCCCGCTTCGGCCACTCGGGAGGTCCGCGTTCGCCCGGTCATCGCGCCCTCGCGATCGTACACCGTGCCCGATCGCGTCGAGGACCTCCCCGCGTTCGCGGCGGAGGGCGCGTGCCGCGCGCTCTTTCGCTGCTGCGAGTCGCGCGAGGCGAAGCGGCATCGGCTCGGCACGTTCGTCACCAACCCTCGACTGCCCGCGGTGCTTCGAGACCAGCTCCCGGGCGTCGACGAGGCCGACTGCCGAAGCCTGCTCACCGACGTCTACCGCCTGGCGCCCTTCGGCGACTGGATCGACGCCGTGCGCCGCGGCGAGGCCGAGTACTCGCCCGACGGGGCCGCGAAGTGCCGCGCGCAGCTCGAGAGCGCCGGTTGCGGCGTGGCGCTCGGCGCGCTGTTCGACCCGCGCTGCATGGGCCACTACGACAGCCCGTGGGGCCGGCGGATGTTCCGCGCGCTCGGACGAGAGGGCGACGGGTGCCGGTACCTCATCGAGAACCAGTATCCGAACCCATCGCTCGACACCTGCGACCATGACGCGGCGTGGTGCTGCTTCCCCGACCCCTCGCGCGCGGGTGGCTGCATGCCGACCATCGAGGCGCACGTACGGCACGTGATCCTCGGCACGTGTCGACGCGCGTCGCGCCTGGGCGAGTGGTGCTCCAACGGGACGTACCGTGATCGCGACCTTCAACGTTGCGTCGCGGGCCTCCACTGCGGCGACCTCTCGCACCGCTGCCTGCGCAACGACTACTTCACCCCGCGCGCGATCGGCGAGCCGTGCGTCGATCGCTTCGACGGCGTCTCCCTCGGCGCCTGCCCGCCGCACTCGCTATGCGACTCGTACCGCAGCCTCGGTGAGGGGATTCCCACGTACGTCTGCGTCGCGACGCTCCCCGCCGGCTCGCCCTGCACGCGCCGGGGAGAGTGCGAGAGCCATCGCTGCGAGGGAGGCGTCTGCGCCGAGCGCGAGCCGGTCCCCGCCTGCGCCGACGAGCAGCCCGGTAGGTAGCGGGGCCCCGTCGGCGCCGACGCTCTACTGCGCGCGCTCTCGCCGCGCGAGGTAGCTCGCCCAGTCGAGCGGCTTGAGCTCCACCGGGCGCTCGGGGTCGAGCGCGTCGACCACCGCGCGCGCGAGCTGAAAGTTCGTCACCAGCGGCACGTTGAGGTCCACCGCCCTGCGACGGATGCGATAGCCGTCGGGCCGACCCTGCTTGTCGTAGCTGCGCGGGATGTTGATCACCAGATCGATCTCACCCCGGTTGAGAAGGCCCACCGCGGAGGGCTCCTTCTCGTCGCTGTCCTTCCACGCGACGGTGCAGTCGATGCCCTGCTCGCGCAGCACCACCGCCGTGCCCGGCGTCGCGTAGAGCTTCAGCCCGCGCGCCATCAGAATGCGCGCCTCGCGCTCGAAGCGGTACTTGTCGGCCACCGGACCGAGCGACAGCAGCACGCCCTTCTTCGGGATGCGAAAGCCCGTCGCCATGAGCGCCTTGAGCAGCGCTTCGGGCAGGTCGTCGCCGAGGCAGCCCACCTCGCCCGTCGAGGCCATCTCGACGCCGAGCGTGGGGTCGGCGCCCGCCAGCCGCGAGAACGAGAACTGCGCGGCCTTCACCGCCACGTAGTCGAGCTCCAGCGCGTCGCACGAGACCGGCGTGGCCACGCCCAGCATGCGACGCGCGGCCTCGCGGATGAAGTTCACCCCCGTCACCTTCGACACGAAGGGGAACGACCGCGACGCCCGCAGGTTGCACTCGATCACCTTGACCATGTTCTCCACGGCAAGGAACTGCATGTTGAACGGCCCCGTGATCTCGAGCGCGCGCGCCACGTCGCGGGCGATGCGCTTGATGCGACGGAGCGTCTCCATGTAGAGCTTCTGCGGCGGCAGCACGAGCGTCGCGTCGCCCGAGTGAACGCCCGCGTTCTCCACGTGCTCGCTGATCGCCCAGAGCACCAGCTCGCCGCCGTCGGCCACGGCGTCGATCTCGACCTCCTTGGCGTTGGTCTCGAACTTGGTGATCACCACCGGGTGCTCGCGCGACACCGACGCGGCACGCGCCAGGTAGTTCGACATGTGCTGCGGCTCGTGCGCCACCACCATCGCCGCGCCCGAGAGCACATACGAAGGACGCACCAGCAGCGGATACCCTCCCAGCTCCGCGGTCACGTGCGAGAGGTTGTCGTCCGAGACCTCCGCGATGGTGGTCCACCGCGGCTGCTCGATGCCCAGGCCGTCGAGCAGGGCGCTGAACTTCTGCCGGTCCTCGGCCCTGTCGATGCTCTCGGGCGACGTGCCGAGCACCCGAACCCCTGCGCGATGCAGCTTGATCGCGAGGTTGTTCGGCACCTGGCCGCCCATCGAGACCACCACCCCCTGCGGACGCTCGCGCTCCCAGAGCTCGAGCACCGTCTCGAGCGAGATCTCGTCGAACACCAGCTTGTCGCAGACGTCGTAGTCGGTGCTCACCGTCTCGGGGTTGTAGTTGAGAAGAAGGGTCTCGTACCCGAGCTCCTGCGCGGCCTTCACGGTGTTCACGCAGCACCAGTCGAACTCGACGCTCGACCCGATGCGGTACGCGCCGCTGCCGAGCACCAGCACCTTCTTGCGCCAGCTCGCCGCCACGTCGTCGGCCTCGGCGTGGTACGTGAAGTAGAGGTAGTTGGTCTCCGCGGGGTACTCGGCCGCCAGCGTGTCGATCTGGCAGAGGTTCGGGCGCACGCCCTGGCGCAGACGCTCGGAGCGCACGTGCTCCTCGGTCTCTCCGCGCAGGTCGGCGATGGCCCGGTCGCTGAACCCGAGGCGCTTGGCGCCCACCAGCACCTCGCGCGAGAGCACCGCCCCCGACACCTCGCGGCGGTAGCGCACCACCTCGGCGATCTGGTGAAGGAACCACTCGTCGATGCGCGTGAGCGCGTGCACCTCGTCGACGGTCATGCCCTCTTCGAAGGCCCGCGCGAGCGCCAGCATGCGGCGCGGAGAGGGGTGACGGAGCTCGGCCTTCAGGTCGTCGAACTCGAAGGCCTCGGGGTCGAGCCCCTGCACCCCGATGTCGATCATGCGAAGGGCCTTCTGCAACACCTCGGGGAAGGTCTTGCCGATGGCCATCACCTCGCCCACCGACTTCATCTCGCTGCCGATGCGCGTGTCGACCTCGCGGAACTTCTGAAGGTCCCACCGGGGGAACTTGCACACGATGTAGTCGAGCGCGGGCTCGAAGAACGCGCTCGTGCGCCGCGTGATCGCGTTGGGCAGGTCGGGCAGCGAGTAGCCGAGCGCGATCTTGGCCGCCACGTACGCCAGCGGATACCCCGTGGCCTTCGACGCGAGCGCGCTCGAGCGAGAGAGCCGCGCGTTCACCTCGATGACCCTGTAGTCACGGCTCTTCGGGTCTAGCGCGTACTGGATGTTGCACTCGCCCACCACGCCCAGGTGCCGGATCGTCTTGATCGCGATCGTGCGGAGCATGTGGTACTCGTCGTCGTCGAGGGTCTGCGACGGCGCCACCACGATCGACTCCCCGGTGTGAATGCCCAGGGGGTCGACGTTCTCCATGTTGCAGACGGTGATGCAGTTGTCGCGCGCGTCGCGCACGACCTCGTACTCGACCTCCTTCCACCCGCGCAGAGACTCTTCGACGAGCACCTGCGCGGTGCCTCCGCCGAAGGCCCGCACGAGCGCCGCGTCGAGCTCCTCGGGCGTCTCGCAGATGGCGCTGCCCTTTCCGCCGAGCGAGTAGGCGCCGCGGAGGATCACCGGCAGCCCGATCTCGAGCACCGCCTCGCGCACCTCTTCGGGCGACCCGCAGGCGCGAGAGCGCGCGGTCTTCACCCCGATCTCGTCGAGGCGCTGCTTGAAGCGCAGTCGGTCTTCGGTGTCGCGCACCGTGTCGACGGGCGTGCCCAGCACCCGCACGCCGTACTTCTTGAGGATCCCGCGGTCGTCGAGCGCGACGCCGCAGTTGAGCGCCGTCTGACCGCCGAAGGAGATGGTGATCGCGTCGACCTCCTCCTTCTTGATGACCTCTTCGACGAAGTCGGGGTCGACGGGCAGGAAGTAGACCTTGTCGGCCATCGACTCGCTGGTCTGGATGGTCGCGATGTTGGGGTTGACCAGCACGGTCTGGATCCCCTCTTCGCGGATGGCCTTGATGGCTTGAGAGCCCGAGTAGTCGAACTCGCCCGCCTCGCCGATCTTGAGCGCGCCCGATCCGAGGATGAGGACCCGACGGGGCTTCTTGGGAAGGTACTGACCGAACATCATCGACCTCGCGCCATCGCCCCGGCGAGCCGGAGGAAGTCGTCGAACAGGAACGCCGTGTCCTCGGGGCCCGGCGACGCCTCGGGGTGAAACTGCACGCTGGAGATGGGCCGTCCCCTCGCCCTGATGCCCTCGTTGGTGCCGTCGTTGACGTTGACGAACCAGGGCTCCCAGTCGTCGCCGAGCGACTCGTCGCGCACCGCGTAGCCGTGGTTCTGGCTCGTCACGTAGCAGCGGCGCGTGAGCAGGTCCTGCACGGGCTGGTTCTGCGAGCGGTGGCCGTACTTGAGCTTGTAGGTGTCTCCGCCCGCCGCGAGCGCGAGGATCTGGTTGCCAAGGCACACGCCGAAGATCGGCAGCCCCGAGTCGAACATCCCACGCACCTGCGCCGCGAGCGCGCGGAGGTCCTTCGGGTCACCGGGACCGTTGGAGAGCAGGATGCCGTCGCAGCCCTTCGCGTGCTCTCGGAGGTTCGCGTGCGAGGGCACCCGCACCACCGTCGCGCCGCGCGAGAGGAGCGACCGCGCGATGTTGTCCTTGCACCCGGTGTCGACGAGGAGCACCCGCTGCGAGCCGCCCTGGTACACCACGGGCTCGCGCACGGTCACCAGCTCGACGACCTTCTCCATGGCGACGGCGTCCGCGCGGCGCTTGCCCTCTTCGATCGGGGTCTCGTCGTTGAGGAGCCATCCCCTCATGGTGCCGTGCTCACGCAGCTTGCGCGTGAGCGCGCGCGTGTCGACGCCCTCGATCGCGGGCACCTTCGACTCGGCGAGCCACGCGCCCAGCGACGACGCGCTGGCGTGGTGGCTCGGCCGCGCGCTGTGCTCGACGCACACGAGCCCCTGCACCTGGATGTCGTCGGCTTCGAAGGGAGCCTCGATCGATCCCTTCGCGCGCCGCGCGGGCACCCCGTAGTTGCCCTGGAGCGGATACGTCGTGACGAGGATCTGACCGCGATAGCTCGGGTCGGTCAGCGTCTCGACGTAACCCGTCATCCCGGTGTTGAACACCACCTCACCGGCGACCTCGCGGTGGGCTCCGAACGAGCGGCCCCGGAGCACGGTTCCGTCTTCGAGCACGAGCTTCATGGAATGCATCGTTTCGAGTCCTCGGCGTGTCCTCGCGGGCAATGCCGTGCCTTCGTCGATGCGTAGCCGGCCGCGAGGCGCGCGGAGGGTACATGACCGCGCGCGACGTGCAGCAAGAATCGCAGGGGGGTCAGTGCGTCGAGGCGTCCGCGGGCGCGGTGCCGAGCGTTCCGGTGATGTGCGACATTCCGTCGAGCGTGTCGCCGAGGATCTCTCCAGCGGGGCCGAGGCGCACGCGGTAGGCGTTCACGGGGAGCACCACGGGGTTGGTGCTGAGCACACCGTGGAGATCGAGCACGCCCATGGTGGGCTCGTAGGTTCCCTCGACGGTCTCTCTCACCTGCTCGCCCGAGCGCGCGCCGACCATGCGGCCGACCGTCCACGAGAAGAAGCCCGACGCGTGGCCGGTCTCGTTCACGCGCAGCACCAGCACGTACGAGAGCTGCGTGTTGGTGTTGTCGTTGGTGAGCGTGCCGTTCCAGAGGCGCGACGCGTTGGCGGGCCACGGCGGCGGACCTCCCGCGAGCCCTCCGTCGTGCCCCGGGTGCATCAACGGATCGGGCTCGACGGGCGCGGGGCGCACGGGGCCGCGGCTGCGGAACACACCGAGCAGCCCGCCGGGCCCCGCGGCGATGTTCAGCGCGTAGAGGCACGCGCCGGCCATCACCAGCGCGGCGGCGATCGTTCCCCACGGGCGCTTGCGGGGCTTGGGCGGAGGCGGCGGCGCGGGCGCGGGCATCGCGTCGACGAGGGCCTCGGGCTTCACGATCACCGCGGGGTGACCCGAGGGGTGCGCCGAGGCGTGGCCCGGCGCCCCCGAGGCGTGACCCGAGGGCGCGATCACCGAGGCGCCGTCGGGCGAGAGCTGCCGCATGCGGATCGTGGGCGCCTCGTCGAAGGCCGAGCGCTGCACGGGCGCCTGCGGGCGCATGGGCGCCGACACCGAGGGGATGCGCAGCACCGTCTCGGGCTCGATGGTCTCGCGGTCGGCGCTGATGACGTGCGAGCCCGCGACGGGCGCCGCGCGCGACGCGATGGGGATGGTCGGACGCGAGTGCAGCCCGCCGTACTCGATGCCAGGCACCGCCACGGACGCGGGGGCGAAGAGCGTGAGCGCGTGCAGGGCCTCCTCGGCGTCGGCGTAGCGCGTGGCGGGGTCGTGCATGAGGCACTTCGTGAACCACGCGTCGAAGCCCTCGGGGAGTGTGTTCGGGCGGCCGAGCTCCTCGGCGCGCGCGCTCGCGGGCTTGCGGGGGCTCTGGATCATCTCCGAGAGAAGCTCCGAGAGGTCGATCTCGGGCTTGTTGGCGACGAGCCAGTACGACCTGCCGGTGAGCACCCGAAAGGCCAGCAGCCCCACCGACCACACGTCGGCCGCGGGCGAGACCGACGCGCCCTCGGCCGCCTGCTCGGGCGCCATCCAGAGCGCCGCCCCGCGGTGGGGAAAGAGCCTGCCCTCGTCGCGCTTGGGGTCCCTCAGGTGCGCGACGCCGAAGCCCGTGAGCTTCACGTCGCCGGCCGTGAGGATCACGTTCGACGGCTTGAGATCGCGGTGCACCACGCCGTGACCGTGCGCGTACGCGAGGGCGTTGAGCACCTGCGCGACGACCTTCCACGCGTCGTCGGCGGGCATCGACGCGTCGGCGCCGAGCTTGTCGAGCCGCTCCGCGAGGGTCTCTCCCTCGACGCGCTCGGTGGCGACCCAGAAGAGCCCCGTGGGCTCGTCGAAGCCCGCGTCGTAGACGCGCAGCACCGGGGCGCCGCCCGCGCTCGCCGCGAGCTTCGCCTCGTCGACGAAGTGCTTTCTCGCGGCCTCGGGCACGCCGGGCCGGTGCATCACGCGCAGCGCGCAGCGCCGCGCCTCGGCCGACTGCTCGGCCTCGTAGAGCGTGCCCGGCCCGTTCGACGGGAGCTCGTGCGCGACGCGGAACGCGCCCGCGAAGAGCGCGCCCGGGTCGAGCTTCTCGTGGGCGGCCTCGTCCTGCATCGAGGGTCGCTCGCCGCTCGCCGTGACCTTCACCGCGGCGGGGGGCGCGATGCCGATGAGCGTCGCCGCGAAGTTCACCGGCGCGCCGCCCTTCGCGTGCGCCCGCGGCACGTGCCGGGGCTCGCCGGGCTTCGCCTCCGACGGAGCGGCCGCGGGCTTCGCCTCCGCGGGCGCCTCCGCGGGCGTCGAGAGCGGACCGAGGCCCTTGTCGGTCTGCTCCTCTCGGACGACCCCGTCTGTCGAATGCGCGGCGCCGGCCCCCTCAGCCTGCTTGTCGTCTCCGAGCCCCATGGGTTCTACGAAACCTCGCTTCTACCGCGCCCGAGAACGAAGCGTTCCCTGGCGCCGACGCGGGCGTCTGTCTACTCCGGGTCGCAGCGTGACGCACGCTTTTGCGTAGCCGCTCAGAAGAGACTGAGCTGGCGCACCGGAGCGGCGTCGACAGTGCACGGAATGTCCTGGGTCGCAGCCACGAGTCGCGCCGGGTGATCGGCCAGCGCCTCGGCGGCGCGCTCGATCGCCGCGCCGGGGAGGTTGTTCGTCTCGGAGAGGTGCATGAGCACCACGGTCTCGACCCTGCGGTCGAGCCGCTCGAGGAGCGCCGCGGTCTGCTCGTTGGAGAGGTGCCCTCGCGACGACGCGATGCGCCGCTTGAGCGAGTACGAGTAGGGCCCGCGCCAGAGCATCTCGACGTCGTGGTTCGACTCGAGGAGCACCGTGGCGCACCCGCGGAGGTGTGCTTCGAGGCCCGGCGGCACCTCGCCCAGGTCGGTGGCGATGGCCGCGCTGCGCCCGTCACGCCCGGTGAAGCGCAGCGAGACCTGCGCGGCGTCGTGGGGAAGCGGCAGGGGGGCGAGCTCCATGGTGCCGATGCGAAAGGGCTCGCGCGCGCCGAAGACGTGCACCGTCGGGGCGCCGTGAAGGGCCACCGTGCGCCTCGTCGACTCGCTCACCCAGACGGGGGCCTTGAAGTGCAACGCGACCTCGCCCGCGTGGCGGTGGTGGTCGGAGTGGGCGTGCGTGACCACGAGCGCGTCGGGCCTGCGCGCGCCCGCCCTCGCGATGCGCTGCTTCAACGCCGCGAGGGGGATGCCCGCGTCGACGAGCACGCAGGTCTTTCCGTCGTCGAAGAGGGCGGCGTTGCCCCTGGAACCGCTGGCGAGCACCGTGACCTGCATGGGGGTCACGGAGTGTACACCCGATCAGGTGTCCTCGGCCCGGTACGCGATGACCGGGCAGTGCGCTTTGTGGAGCACCTCGTCGGCCACGCTCCCGAGGATCCAGCGTCTCACGGCGCCGCCGCCCGTCATGGCGACCACCAGCGCGTCAGCGTCGGTCTCGTCGGCGAAGGCCACGAGGCGGTCTGCGATCTGCGCGCCGATCACCACGTGGTTCGAGGTCTCGACGCCGAGGTCCTGCGTGGCGGCGGAGAGCTTTCTTCGCGCCTCGTCGGCGGCGGGCGCGTCGTCGGAGGGCGCGTCGACGACGTGCACCACCGAGACGCTCGCGCCCGTGGCCCGGGCGACGTCGGCCACCCAGGCCAGCGCGTCGTCGGCGTTCTCGGAGAAGTCGTAGCCAACCACGATGCGTCGCAACATCCGTAGGTTGGTTCTACACGCGCGGGGGGCTCGGCGCGAACTTCCGCTCACTCGTCGCCGAGCGATTCGAGCACGAGCTCGACGGCGGCCTCGTGGACGCTCGCGCGCGCGGCGATCTCGGAGACCGACGGCAGGCGCCCGAGCTCGCGCTCGAGCGAGGCGACGGCGGTGGCGATGGGCTTCACGATGGCCCATCGGCGCTTGAGCGAGCGCTCGGGGTCGAGGCGGTCTCGCACGGTCGCCTCGATCGCCAGCAGCCGCTCGACCTCGGCGACGCTCTCGCCCATGCGCGCCGCGATGGCGCGGGGAAAGGACCGGGGCGGCGGGCGCTCCTTTCGCAGCGCGCTCACGGCGGCCTGGAGCGCGCGGAGCTTGCCGAGGTCTCCCACGGGCACGTCGACCGCGGTGCCGAGCAGGGACTCGGCCCAGCCCGACGCCGAGCGCTGCCAGGTCGCGACGTAGCGGTCGAGGCTCCCCTCGCAGCCGAGGGCGCACCAGCGGTCGACGGCCTCTTCGAGCGCCACGCGCGAGGCGCACGCGAAGGCCCGCTTCGCGCCCTCGTCGAGGCCCTCGCCGTACCAGCGCGCGTAGACGTTCGCGAGGGGCGCCTTGCGGTCGACGAGCTCTCCCCTCGCCTCGCTCGCGAGCTCGGTCGCGTCGCGCAGGGCCGCGGCCCACGGGGCGGGCGACGGGGCCTCGAGCGCGTCGGCGAGCCACCGCGAGAGCGTGTCGCCGAGCCACGCCTCGAGCTCACGCGCGGGGTCGCCCGGCGCCCTCGCGGCCTCGGGCCGATCCCTGCGGCTCTTCACGCGGGCCGGGAAGTCGTCGCGCTCGCCGTCGGCGGGCACGGTGGATCGACCGCGCGCGAGGGCGTCGGCCTGCGCGCGATGCGCCTCGGGGAGCGCGTCGCAGGCGCCGAGCGCCTCGCCGAGCGCCTCGATCGCGAGGGCGAGGCGCCGGCCTGCGTGCGCGTCGATGCCGGAGCTCCTCGTGGGTGCGTTGCGTGGGGTGCGAGACATGCGGCGCCTCCGTCGGGCGCGCGACGATACCGCAAGCGGCGCGTCGGCGAGGGGTGAACGTTTCGCCGCACGCCGCGGGCCTTGGGATATGATCCGCGCCACCCGTGGTCACGCCCCGCCCAGCCATCCCCGCCCGCGCGTCCCTGTGGCTCGCCGCGCTCCTCTCGCTCCGTTGCAGCGTCGTGGTCGACTTCACGGACTGCCAGTCGGACCGCGACTGCGGCCTCGGCGAGCGGTGCAACGCCTCGCGGCACTACTGCGAGGTGCCCGCGGTGGAGCTCTGCAACGGCGCCGACGACGACCACGACGGGGTCTCCGACGCCGACGAGGACTTCGGCCCCTGCGAGGGCCCGCGCATGGCGGGCGTGTGCCGCGACGGCCGGCGGCGCTGCGTGAGCGGCGCGCTGCGCTGCGTGGTGCGCGCGCGCCCGTCGCCCACCGAGGAGTGCTTCAACGGCATCGACGAGGACTGCAACGGCACCGTCGACGACGGCGCGAGCTGCGTGCAGAACTACGGGCGCTCGATGGCCGTGCGCATCGGCAGCGACATGCCCTCGGTCGACGGCGAGGGCGACGACGCGCCCGAGCACCGCGTGTGCGTGGCGCCCTTCTCGCTCGACAAGCACGAGGTGTCGAACCGGGCCTTTCTCAACTGGATCAACACCCTCGACCCGTCGCGCTTCATGATCGGCCGGCCCCCGGCGCCGCTCAACCGCACGCGCACCTACGGCACCTTCGTGCTCTACAACGAGGGCACCGCGCAGACGCCCGCGTGGGTGCCGCTGGTGCTCCTGCCGCAGCCGGGCGACCCCGGCTACGCGCTCTCGATCCGCCGCAGGGGCACGCAGTTCGAGACGCTCGCGGCGGGCGCCGACACGCTGCCCGTGGTGTACGCCACGTGGCTCGCGGCCGACCGCTACTGCCGCTGGGCGGGCAAGCACCTGCCCACCGAGGCCGAGTTCTTTCGCGCGATGCAGGGCGACAACGGCGCGCGCACCTACCCCTGGGGCAACGACGCGCCCACCTGCGCGCGGGCCAACATCGCCGTGAACACCAACCGCACGCCGTGTGTGGGCCGCCCCCTGCCCGTGGCCTCGCTCGACATGGGCGCCACGCCCGAGGGCGTCTTGAACCTCTACGGCAACGTCGACGAGTGGATGTGGGACTACCTCGACGACGCGCCCGACCACGACCGGAACAACTACTACATGTCCCGCGCGCCCGACGCGTGGTGCAGGGACTTTCCCGACGGCCCGCTCGGCCCCGCGACGGGCTCTCCCATCAACGAGCCGAGCAACCCCATGGTGCAGCGGTGCACGAGCTGCCGCTTCTCGCGCGGGCGGCGGTACGAGAGCACCGACCCGCGGCCCCTCATTCGAAAGTGGATGGACGCCGACAACGCCGACCCGGGCATCGGCTTTCGCTGCGCGACCGGAGGGGCGGCCCGATGAAGCGCGTCGTCGTCGCCATGGCCCTGGCGCTCGCGCCTTCGCTCGCGCCGGCGCAGGGGCGCAACCGCGAGTTCGACCGCCTGGTGCAGCAGGCCGCGCAGGCCTACGAGGCCCACGACGCGAGCGGCGCGGTGCAGGCCCTCGAGCGCGCGTACGCCATGAGGCCGCTGCCGAGGCTCCTGTTCAACCTCGGCCGCGCCCACGAGCTCGCCGAGGACTACGCCACCGCGGCCACGTACTACCAGCGCTTTCTCGCGACCAGCCCCGACCGCGAGTCGGCCGCCGTCGCGCAGGAGGCGCTCGACATCGCCACGCGCCGCGCCGCGCAGCAGGCCGAGGAGCGCCGCCGCCGCGAGGCCGCCGAGGAGGCCGCGCGCCAGCAGGCCGCCGAG
>JBDHVF010000163.1:0-12165 GCA_039809605.1 Polyangiales bacterium
AGCGAGACCGCCTCGTCGAGGGCGCCGCGCGCGCGCGCCGCGTCGTCGACGGGGCACGGGACCCTCGCCGCGAGGTCGTGGAGGCTCTGCGCCGTGGCGAGCGCGCCGCTGAGCGCCTCGCGGAGCGCGGCGACGCCGCGCGCGTCGAGGTCGGCGTACGAGGGCCTGCGCGCGGCCCACGGCGACGACGGCTCGTAGAGGCCGGCGTAGGGGCGCAGCGCGATGATCGCGTCGCAGAGGCGCTCGATGTCGCGCTCGGGCACCGACGCGAGCGTCGCGGGGGCGTCGACCTCGGGCGCGTCGAGCCCCGCGGCGAGCGTGTGGAGCTGCGCCGCGGTGAGCGACGTGCCCTCGCCCGCGGCCCGCAGCGCGCCGGAGCGCGCCGAGAGGCATCGCTCGAGCTCGGCGATCTCGTGGGAGGTCTGCGCCGCAGCGCCGGCGTCGAAGGCGCGCGGCGCCGACTCTTCGAGGCGCGCGGCGAGCTGCGCGTAGAGGGCCTTGCGGTCTTCGAACACGTCGTGCACGAGCGCCATCGCGTGACGCAGCCCGACCGACTGCGCGCGCTGCGCCACCACGTCGAGGGCCGCGCGCTTCTCGCAGACGACCGCGACGCGCTCGCCCCGCCCGAGGGCCTCGGCCACGAGGTTGACGATCACCTGGCTCTTGCCCGTGCCGGGCGGGCCGTCGATCACGAGGGCGCGGGTGTTGGCGGCGCGAGCGAGCACGGCGCGCTGACTCGGGTCGGCATAGAGCACCGGGCCGAGCGGGGGATGGAGCGCGTCGGCGCCCGGCGGCGGCGCCGACGAGGGGCGCTCGTCGGCCAGCAGCGCGGCGCGGAGGTCGGCGGGCAGGAGCGACGACGCGCAGCCGAGCACGCGCCCGAGGTCGGCCGACGGGTCGCCGAGGGCCGCGAGCAGGGCGTCGTAGTCCTGGAGCAGGTCGCTGCTCGACTGGGGGAAGAACCCCAGCGCGGCGCACTCCTCGAGCTCGAGGCGGTCGCCCTTCCACTCGGCGAGCTCTTCGAAGCGGTCGCGCAGCGGGGCGAGGGCGCCGGCCTGTCGCGCGGGCGAGAGGCCGACCTGGGCGAGCGTCTCGAGGACGGCCTCGACGCTGCGCGCGGGGTCGGCCGCGGCGGCGTCGAGCGACTCGGCGAGCGCGTCGGTGAGCGCGAAGCCCTTGCGAAGAAAGAGCACCCGCAGGAGCGCGAGGTTGACGCACGGGGGCTCGTCCTTCGAAGGGGCGAGCGCGAAGCCACGGGCCCCGCGCGCGTCGCGCTCGAGCGTGACGGGGTGCAGCACCAGCGGCCCGCGCACGAGGTAGCCCTGCACCACGCCCGTCAAGAACGGGTGTCCCACGGCGAGGTCGCGCGCGCCGGTCTCCTCCGCGCGCTGGCGCGCCTCGCGGTCGAGCACGAGGAGCGCGCCCGCGATGCGGCGCCCGCCCGCGTGCCCGCCGGCCTCGACGGCGTCGACGAGCTTCGCGCGGCGCCCCTCGCGCACCTGCGCCAGCGTGCGCTCGGCGAGGCCCGTCGAGAGCCCCTCGAGATCGTAGAGGTCGACCGCCCTGCCGGCCCGCGGTCGGCGGAGCCTCACCGCGGGGCTGCGCCCGTCGCCCGACACGAGCTCGTCGCGGAGCGTCGCCACCGCGCGCAGGAGTCTCGCGCGCTCCTCGGGGAGCAGCGACGCGTCACGTCGGGCCACGCGCGCGGGCGCGGGCTGCGCGACGGGGCGCTCGACCGTGAAGCTGCGCTCGGCGTCGAGGTCACCCGCGTCGAGCGCGGGGGCGATCGAGAGCCCGGCGCGGGCGAGCTCCGCGGCGAGCGCGCGCAGCACGTCGGGGCCCGACTCGCCGACGCCCACGAGGCGCAGGAGACGTCGCAGCGTCGTGGCGCCTCCTCCGCGCCGCGACAGGCCTGCGAGAAAGGCCCGCAGCGCGTCGAGGGCCTCGCCCGACCGCGGCGGCAGCGGGATCGAGGGCACGGGCGCCTCGTCGGCCTCGCGCGTCGCGCCGATGGCGCGCAGCGCCGCCGCCATGAGCCGATGGAAGAGCGCCCCCGCGCCGAGGTAGTCGCCGATGTCGAGCACCATCTGGACCTCGCTCTCGTACGCGCGGCCGTCGGCGGCGATGACGTGCAGGAGGAGCGAGAAGAGCGCGCGCAGCGCGTCGGGGCCTGCGGCGCGCATCACGGGGGCGACCTCGGCGAGGCGCTCGCGGGCGTTCTCGACGGCGAGGTACCAGCGCCAGTCGGGCACGATCGGCGCGAACACGCGCTCGATGGCCGCGGCCTCGACGTCGGCGACCTCGCCGTCGGCCGCCGCGACCAGCACGCTGCACGCGAGCGCGCACTCGTGCAGCTCGGGCGGGGGCGCGTCGAACATGTGCCAGCGCGGGTCGAGCGCGGGCACCGCGAGCACGCGCTCGATGAGCGCGTCGACCTCGGCGAGCGCGCGCGCGCCAGGCCCCTTGCCGGTGAGCGCGCGGTACTCCGCGGTCTCGCTGAAGAGCCACGCGGCCCACGCCCTCACGCTGTGCTCGGGGTGGGTCACGCCCTCGGCGCCTTCGCCGCCCGCGAGCAGCGCGTCGATGAGCTCGCGGCACTGCGCGAGGTAGGCGTCGGTGTCCCAGGTGAGCGCGTCGCCGGGCAGCGACGTGGTGCAGATCATCTCGAGGCGCAGGTGCGCGGCGAGGTCCTGGCAGGCGAGCAAGCCGAAGCGGTCGGCGGTGAGCTCGCGCGCCATCGAGAGCGCGCCGGCCGTGCGCGACAGGTCCGGCGGCAGGTCGTCGGCGCGCGCGAGGAGGCTCGCGACGGCGCCCGAGCGCCCGAGCGCTGTCCAGGGACCGTGCGCGAGGTAGTGGCCGAACTCGTGGCCGAAGACCGCGAGCGTGGCGCCCCGGTCGAGCAGCGTCAGGATGCGCCCCTTGATCTCGAGCACGATGGGCTCTTCGATGAGATGGATGGCGGCGTTCTCGAGGCCCGACGACTGGTAGATCTCCAACGGGCGGTCGATGCGTAGCGTGCGGCGCGCTGCGTGCGCGAAGGCGTAGGTGTCGGGCGCCATCGACTCCGAGAGGCGCAGCGCGCTGGCCATCAACTGCCGCCGCACGGTCTCGGGCGGCGGCGGCGCGAAGCGGTCTCGCAGCCGCGCGAACACCGGGAGCCTCTCGAGCGATTCGGCGAGGCGGCGCTCCGCGGGCACGCGCAGGCGCTCCACGTCGAACGAGGCGATGGGCGGCAGGTCGTCGGGGCGAGGGGCGACGTCACGAGACGGCGCGATGGCTCTCGCGACCCGCGCGGCACCGCCCGACGCAGGGGGCGAAGACGTACGGTCGTGCATGGCTGCGGCGCGGGATGGTCACGCCCGGCCACGGCCGGGCGCAAGGGGGTTGTCGGGGGCGGTGTCCTCGTGGCCCTCCCTCATCACCCGCGTGGGGAGCGACGAGCCGCGGTACGATCGCCGGCCGTGCCGTCGCCCTTCCTCGCGCTGCCCGCGAGCGCCCACGTCGCGTCGAACGCGCTCGCGTTCGCGGTCGAGGACCGCTACCCGGTCTCGCCCGGCCACACGCTGGTGATCCCGCGGCGCGAGGTGCGCACGTGGTTCGACGCGACGCGCGAGGAGCAGGCGGCGCTCCTCGACCTCGTGGAGGTGGTCAAGGGCCGCTTCGACGCGCGCACGCCCGCGCCCGACGGCTACAACGTAGGCTCGGCCGCGAGGTCGACGTCGACCACTTCATCGCGTGGTCGCGGCACCCCGAGAACGCCATCGAGAACCTCGTGCCAGCGCACCCGGCGTGCAACGAGTCCAAGAGCGACCACCTCGCCGCCGCGGGCCACGTCGCCCGGCTGGCGGATCGCATGCGCACGCGCGGGCACGACCTCGACGAGATCGCGCGCCGCGCCGTCTGGGACAGCGACTCCGCCCGCGTGCTCGCCGTCGCCCGGGTGATCTACCTGCGACTGCGCGCCGACGTGCGGCTCTGGCACGGGCGCGACGCATTCGAGCGCGCCGACCACGACGCGCTCTCGATCGCCCTCACCGGGTGAGCGTCGGCCGTCATTGCGCAGCGGAGAGGGCGGGATTCGAACCCGCGGTACCCTTTCGGGGCACACCGCATTTCCAGTGCGGCGCCTTCGACCACTCGGCCACCTCTCCTGGTGGTGCCTCGCCCTGGTCCCCTCGTGGGCGACCCTTTCGCGCGGCCGGTCGGTTGTGCTGGCGGAGAGCAAGGGATTCGAACCCTTGGTACCCGTAAGGGTACACCTGATTTCGAGTCAGGCTCCTTCGACCACTCGGACAGCTCTCCGCGGGCGAACCTATCAAAGCGGGCTCGGCTGTCAACGGTTTCGTCGCTTCTCTTCGCGACGGGCTCTGAAGAACGCCCTGAGGACCTCGGCGCACTCGTCGGCGCGCACGCCCGCGACGACCTCGTAGCGGTGGTTGAGCCGCGCGTCGGCGCCGAGCGCGTAGAGCGACCGCACCGCGCCCGCGCGCGGGTCGTCGCAGCCGTACACCACCCTCGCGATGCGCGCGTTCACGAAGGCCCCCGCGCACATCGGGCAGGGCTCGAGCGTCACCACGGCCGTCACGTCGTCGAGCCGCCACGAGCGGCGGTCGTGCGAGGCTCGGCGCATGGCGACCATCTCCGCGTGGGCCGTGGGGTCTTCGAAGAGCTCGCGGAGGTTGTGGCCGCGCGCGACCACCGCGCCGCCGGCGTCGACGAGCACGCAGCCCACGGGCACCTCGCCGCGCAGCGCCGCCACGCGCGCCTCGGCGAGCGCCTCGCCCATGAGCGCGTCGTAGCCCGTCACCGCGCGTCGCTCTCGCGCCGCACGCTGAACACGCCCATCGCCTCGGCCACGTGCTCGTCGGGCTGCGACGGGTGGAACGCGTGGATCGCCGCCACGCCCACGCGGTTGCCCACGCGGCGCACCGAGCCCACGGCGACGAGCTCCTCGAGGCGCGCGGGGCGCAGGTAGTCGACGCGGATGTCGATCGTCGACACGCGGTCGGTCATCGAGAGCGTCGACCACACCGCCGCGCCGCCCGTCGCGTCGAGCAGCGTCGCGATCACGCCCCCGTGCAGGGCGGGGCGGAACGGATCGCCCACCAGCTCGGGCCGGAACGGCAGGCGGATCTGCGCGGCGCCGCCCCCCACCGAGACGAGCTCCATGCCCAGAAAGCGGTTGAAGGGGATGCCCTCGGAGAAGAACTCGCGGATGCGTGCCTCGGTCTCGTCGTCGATCGTGGGGTGAAGCGCCATCGCACGCACCACGTACAACACCTCGGTGCGCGCGTCAGCACCAACGGCCTCGCCCGATACCTGACTTCGCCTCGGCCCGGGCCTATCTTGAATCCACCCTCCTCACCGCCACGAAGGGAGCCATCACCATGAAGCGCAGCCCCCTCCTGCTCCTCGCCTTCTTCGCCCTCGCGCTCCCGGCGTCGGCCCAGAACAACACCCGTCACCCCGTTCGCGCCGCGCCACCGCGCGCGGTGCCCGCGCAGAACACGCCGCGGCCGCCCGCGCCGCCCGCGCCGACGCCTCCCGCGCCGAGCCCCCCGCAGCAGCCCGGCATCTGCTGCTGCCGCGTGTGGTCTCACGGCTGGCAGTACTCGTGGCGCCCCAACGGCGAGTGCACCGCGCAGAACGGGAGCTGCGTCACCCCCGACCACTGCTGACCGCGCCTCTCGTCAGCCCCGCTCCCGCGCGTTCGAAGACGGCCGCTCGCGGCGCTCCCGCTCGGCGTTGCGCGCGGCGAGGCGCGCGGCGTCTTCGGCCGCGGTCACGCGCAGCGCCCACGTCACGCCGAACGACAGCATCGCCATGCCCACGGGGCTCAGCGCGCTGAGCATGCGCGCCGCGGTGGAGCCCTCGGGCGCGAGCGCGTGCAGCCACGGGAACACCGCGCCGCAGATCGTCGCGGGGAACACCGCGAGGTAGACCGCGCGGCGGTTCTCGGGCGCCGTCGTGAGGAACGACGCCACCGTGAGCCCCACGATGGTCGAGAGCTGGTTCGAGAAGAGGTCGCCCGCCGGGTCCTCGGAGCGGTAGCGCACCCCGAGCCACGCGTGGAACATCAGCACCAGCAGCGCCCCGAGCGCGCCGACCGCGGAGATCCACCGCGTGGGCTCGTCGTGGCCGCGCACCGCGCGCTGCGTCGACGCTTCCTTCTCTCCGCTCGCGCTCATCGACCGCTCGCGATGGAACACCCTCCGCGCGGCGCCATCAACCCGTAACCGCGCCCCCGCGCAGCGCGCGCAGAAACCGCACCAGGGCCTCGGCCTTGGGCGCCAGCGTGGCGAGCTCCACGTACTCGTTGGTGGTGTGAAAGCCCGCGCCGCGAGGCCCGAGCCCGTCGATCGAAGGCACGCCCGCCGCGGCCGTCGTCGACGCGTCGCTGCCGCCCCCCTGGAGCGCCGCCTCGCCGTCGCCGAGGCCCGCCTCGCGCTGACACGCCGCGTAGCGCTCGCGCAGCGCCGCGCTCGCCGCGGTGCGCTCCAGCGGCGCGCGCGCCACGCCGCCCGACACCTCGAGCGAGGTGCCCTCGACCGCCGCCTCGCGCGCGATCGCACGAAGCGCCTCGGTCACGGCCTCGCCGTCGGCGCGGGTCACGCACCGAAAATCGACCTCGGCGCGCGCGAGGTCGGGCACGGTGTTCTTGCCGATGCCCCCCTCGACGCGCCCCACGTTCACGGTCACCCCGCGGGCGTAGTCGGTGAGCGACTGGGCGCGGTCGATCCACCGCGCGAGCGACCACACGGCGTTGGCGCCCTCGCGGTGCGCGAGGCCCGCGTGCGAGGCCCGGCCGCGCGCGACCACCGTCACGGCCCCGGTGCCCTTGCGCCGCGTGATGATCGCGTCGCCCGCGCGCCCCGCTTCGAACACCAGCGCGCACGACGCGCCGCGAGACACCTCGCGCAAGAGGGGCGCGCTCTCGGGCGAGCCCGCCTCCTCGTCGCTCACGGCCGCGAAGGTGAGCGGAAGCCCCGCGAGAAGGCCCGCGCGCCGGAGGGCCGCGAGCGCGAAGGCGATCACCACGAGCCCGCCCTTCATGTCGAGCACGCCGGGGCCGCGCGCGAGCTCTCCCTCGACCCGGTAGCCCGCGAACACGTCGCGGGGGAACACCGTGTCGACGTGGCCCACGAGCACCGCCCCGCCGCCCCCGGCGCCCCGCTCGTTGTGGAAGAACAGGTGGTCGCCGAAGCGCTCGCTCCGCGCGACCTCGCAGTCGAGCGAGAGCGCCTCGCGCAAGACCCGCCCCGCCGCGTCGACGCCGGCCTTGTCGGCCGTGTGCGACGGCGCCTCGACCAGCGCGCGGAGGAGCCGCTCCATCTCGCTCCGCTGCGCGCGGAGCCACGTCAACGCTTCGTCCATGTACCCGATCCTTCTTTCACGTTCGCGGCGAGGGGAGAAGGGCAGCCTACGTCCCCACGAGGTTTGCGCCCGCACCTGCGGGCCGTTAGTCTTTCTGCTCAGTCTGCGAGGAGGCGCTGACGGTCACCCGCCCGCGCGCCGGATACGACACGGAGACACCGATGCAGTCGAAGATCCACGCACGCGCGCTCGGCCTCGCCGACCAGGCGCTCCGCAACGGCCCCTGGCGCGAGACGCCGTGGGACGAGCGCTCCCGTCGCTTCGGCTCGGCGCTGCTCACGGCCCTGCGCGAGTCGCTCGCCACGCTGCAGCCCATGACCGCGGTGGGCGCCGCGTGCACCGCGGCGCGGGCCGAGCTGCCGCTCGCGTCGGCCGTCTTCCACGAGACGTGGTCGCGCGTGGTGATGGTGTGGGCCGTGCGAGAGGTCGTGCGCGCCGCGCACGCCGAGTCCGACGCCGCGCTGCGCGACGAGCTCCTGCGCCTCGGGGCCGAGCTCTCGGCCGCGACCGCGCAGCTCTCGTCGGTCGAGGGCTCGGTGGCCGCCGCGCAGCTCCCCTTCGAACAGATGGTCGACGCCGCGCGCGAGGCCTTCAACCGCACGCGCGACGGGCTCCCCCTCTCGGCCGACGAGAAGGTCTTTCTCAACGCGTACGTGCACCAGCTCAAGCACATCGCGTCGCTGCTCGCCGTGGGCGGCCACTCGGTCGACAGCCTCGTGCGCGGGGCCGTGTCTCGCACCGACCGCGCCGTGCGCCGCGACGGCCTCGCCGCGTGGATCGACGCGCCCCTCGCCGCGCGCCAGACGTGGATGCAGCGCGGGCTCGCCGAGGCCGCGTGGGCGCTCGCCTCGCAGGTGGCGCGCGAGCAGGGGCGCAACGACAACTCCCGCGACATCTGCCTCTGGCTGGCCCGCACGGCGTGTCAGCTCATGGCCCGCATCGACCGCGTCGACGCGTGGGTGCCCACGTCGGAGCACGACGCCACCGCCCCCCAACCCGCGGCTGTGACGGCCGCCCCCGCCCCTGCCAAGGCCGCATCGGCCGAGGCCCCCAAGGCATCGAAGATCACGGAGAAGACGATGGACAACCCCAAGCTCAACCCCATGCTCAAGACCCTCGAAGTCGACGCCACCGAGGCCGCGTGGCGGATGGCGGGCTCGCAGTTCGTCAAGCTCGCCAAGGAACCCATCGTCGCGCTCCTCTCACGGCACCTCGGCCCCGACGACGAGTCGCTGCGTGCGCGCATCGCGGCCTTTCTCGACACCGAGCTCGGCACGGCGCTGCTCTCGGGCGTGCTCTCGGCGGGCCTGTCGGCGATGCCCCTGCCCTCGAACGACATCTCGCAGCGCCTCTCGCGCGAGCTGCGCGTGCGCTCGATGGCCTCGGCGGGCGACGTGATCGCCGACGTGCTCATGGGGCCGCTGCGCCAGGTCGCGGTGATGTACCTCCAGGGCCAGCCCGGCGCCCCGCCGGCCGACCCCGCGGCGCTCCCCGCGAACGCCATGGTCGACGCGCTCAAGGTCGCCTCGCCCGCCGAGGCCGCCGTCGAGAGCCCCGCGCCCGTCGACAAGGCCGGCTGACCCGGCGCTCAGCGCGGCGCGATGAGCGCGTCGCCCGCGCCGCTCGCCTCGTCCGAGAACACCAGCTCCAGCCGCCGCGCGCGCAGGGCCTTCTCCTGCTCGTGGACCTCCTCGAGCTCGCGCACCGCCGCCTCGCTCACGCCGAGCGTCGCCGCCGACGCGCGGATCGTGCGGGCCTCGGCCGCGGTGTACGCGTGGTCCGAGTCGCACGCGACGATGGCGTCGTAGAGCAGGGCCTTCGCGCTGAAGCGCCCCGCGGCCGCGCGCAGCGCCTCGGGCGCGAGGGGCGCGGCGAAGGTGAGCGCGCGCAGCCTCGCGAGAGCGGGCTCCGAGAGCCCGAGGGCCGCGCCGTACCCGACGACCCACTCGCGCTCGGCCTCGGTGAGCGCGCCGTCGCCGTGCGCGCACGCGATCACGGCCTCGAGGTAGCGCGCGAGATCGTCCTCGGGCGGGGCCGCGCGGAAGTTCCATCGGTGTCGCAGGAGCCACGCGCTCGCGGGGCTGTGGGGGGTGCTCATGGCGCGCCACTCTACAAGACCCCGCGGTCGAGGGAGTACCCTCGCGGGATGCCCCTTCGAACGCACGCACCTGCGCTCCTCGCCGCGGTCGCCTTCGCCCTCGCCTCGTGCGGCGAGACCCGGTGCGAGCTCACGCCCGCGCTCGAAGAGGTCGCCGGTCCGGGCGCCGTCTCGTGCGGCCGCGTGGCGCTCGGCGCGAGCACCGCCGCGGCCGACGCGTGCGCCGTCGCCGCGCTGCGCGCGAACCGCCCGTTCTGGTTCGCGGTGCAGCTCATGGGCATCGACAGCGAGGTGTGGAGCGGCATCGCGCGCGCGCCCGACGGCGCGGCGTACTCGCTCCTCTGGGACGGCGACCCGAGCGGCGGGAGCCACATCGGCGCGCGGACGCAGCGCTCCCGCTGCGGGGCGCTTCGGGTCGTGGTGATCGACGGCGCCGAGCGCGTGCGCTGCGTCGACGCGAGCGTGGCGTCGACCGTCTGCGCGCCCTGACGCGGACAGCCGCGGCCGGAGGCGCCGCGACTGCGCAAGAAAACCACATGCCAGAAGGGGAATGCGTGCATTGACACGCGCGACGCGCGGCGAATACACCTCTCCCGACGCGCCGGCTTGCGCGTCTCGAGGGAGGATTCCTGTGAAGGCTTCTCACGCTCTGTTCGTGCGCGCTGCGCTGGGGGCCGCGGCGATCGCGAGTCTCGCGCGGTGCTCGTCCGAGGTCGACGGCGCCGTCGACCGCTCTTCCAACGGCGCGGCGACGCCAGACCCCGGCGCGCTCGTGCGCATGGAGCTGAGCTCCACCGCGGGCGTGCTGCTCGACGAGATCCCCGCGGGCCCCGCGCGCGAGGCCGCGGCCGCCGAGCTCCTCGCGCGCGACGCGGCGTTCTGGACCGAGCGCGCCGCGCGGCAGGTCAAGCTCACGTACTACCGGCTCATCTTCCGCGGGCTCTACTACTCGTCCGACTGGTCGAACGCGTCGATGCAGCGCGGCCCGCTCCCGCTGCCGCCGCGGAGCGTGTGGAACGTCAACCTCCACGGCGCCGCCCGGCGCATGCGCATCGCGGGGCACGACGTGGTGGGCGTCGACTACGACTTCCAGTCGCACATCCTCACGGACTTCAACTCCCCGGCCTCGGTCGAGCCGCGCCTCGCCGCCATCGGCGGCACGTGGGACGAGTCGTTCACCCTCCCCGTCGACCCCGAGCTCCTCCTCGAGCGCACGGGCTACGCGTGCATGGACGAGGACGAGTACCCCCCCGGCAGCGTCTTCGAAGAGAACACGTACTACTTCTACGACGACACCTGCCACGTCGAGTCGCCGTCGACCAGCAGCTGTCACATCACGCAGTTCCCGCACGAGTCGTGCTCCGACGCCCTCACGCGGCACGTCGGGCCCGTGCGCACCGCGATGCACTTCACCCGCGTGCCCTGGAGCGCCTCGCTCGCCGACCGCGTGCGCGTGGGCACGATCACCAACCCGCACGGCGCCGACCTCGCGGTCGTGCCCGAGGACATGGAGAACGAGCGCCGCGTCTTCTACCGCTTCTTCGGCCCCGGCTCGTGCGAGCTCGAGGAGGGCGTCATCGGCCGCCTCGGGTGGCGCCGCGTGATGGCGTTCTCGGCCACCGTGCGCAACGACGGCTCGGGCCCCGTGCACATGGGCGACATCACCGACCCGGCCTCGCCCTGGCAGACCAGCCACGTGTTCGAGTTCAGCCCCTGCCACCACCACTACCACTTCTCGCACTACGGCGACTTCGGCTACAACGGCGCGCCGGGCAGCAAGCGCGCGTTCTGCCTCGAAGACACCAACCGCTTTCACAACGACGAGTTCACGCCCCTCGCCGCCACCCACCAGAGCTGCGCGTTCCAGGGCATCACCCGCGGCTGGGGCGACGAGTACGAGTTCGGCATCCCCGGCCAGTGGGTCGACATCACCGACGTCGACGCCTCGACCCCGCACGACCTCACCTTCGACTCGAACCCCGACCACTTTCTCTGCGAGGGCACGCCCGTGCTCGACGCCTCGGGCGGCCTGGTCTTCGACCCCACGTCCTTCACCAACGCCGCGGGCCAGACCGTCTCGCGCCTGCGCTGCGACATGCCCTCGACGTGGCACGACAACAACGTCGGCCGCGTCACCGTCACCGCCGGCTCGGGCAGCTACGTCACCGACCCGTGCACCCGCGGGCAGACGGGCCCGCTGCGCTCGTGCGGCTTCACCGCGCAGCCCGCGCAGCGCTCGTGCGCGCCCGGCGCGACGGTGCGCCTGCGCTGCGACACCGCGGGGCCCCAGGTGCTCCGCGTGTGCGAGCGCAGCGAGGCGCTCGGGGTGGGCGTGGCCTGCACCGTGCGCGACTCGCTCGCCAACAGCGTCGTCGACGGCCGCGGCGTCGTGAGCTTCACCTGCCCGGCCGTGCGCGACGCCGCGTCGCCCGGCACCGGCGGCTACACGCTCTACGAGGCGCCCGTGGTGCCCTCGCAGTCCGCCGCGCCCGTGCGCTCCTGCTGGCCGACCGGGGCGTCCGCGACCGGGAGATCGCGGCCGCGGTCGATCTCCATCCGCGGACGATCATCCGCCTGCGTCGTCGCTTCGCCGAGGGCGGGGTCGAGGCGGCCCTGCACGACCGCCCCCGGCCCGGCGCTGCCCCCAAGCTCGATGGCCGCCACCAGGCGCAACTCGTCGCACTGGCCTGCTC
>JBDHVF010000164.1:0-12151 GCA_039809605.1 Polyangiales bacterium
TGGAGATCCCAGCGCCCCCGCGACCCGCCGCGCCGCCCCCAGCGCGCGAGGCCGCCGAGGCGCCCGTTCTCGCACCCGCGCCCCCCGCCGTCGAAGCGCCGCCCGCGCCCGCTGACAAGCCCACGCCGCCCCCGAGCGCCGCGACGCTCCCGTCGCCGCGCGAGGTGCTCGACGAGTTGCGCGCGATGCGGCGGCAGATCGAGACCGACGCCGAGGAGCTCGCGCTCGCGTCGCCGCGGCGGCAGCGCCTCGTGATGCTCGGGTGGATCGCGCGGGCGCGCGCCGCGCAGACCGTGTACCCCGACGATTCGAAGATCGACACGGCCGTCGCGGCCATCGCGCGCGTGCTCACGGGCTACTGCCAGACGTGGTGGCCCGGCTCGGTGCGCGCGCTGAAGGTCACGACGCGCCCGGCGGACGTCGTGCTCGACCTCGAGATGCAGGTCGACCGCCCCCCGACGACGTGGCAGGAGGCGTGCGAGCTCGCCGAGCGCAACGTGCGGCTGGTCGAGGAGGACGACGAGAACCGGGGCCGCGACGGCTACGGGTGGTCCGACGGCTCGCGGCTCAACCCCCCGCCGCGCGACGCCGACGCGATGCTCGCGGAGGTGATCCGCGACGTCGAGGCGCTCTCGGGGCCCATCGGCGCGCCCGCGGCGAAGCAGGAGACGCCCGAGGGGCCGAAGTTCCTCGAGTGGGCGCGCAAGCTCCGGTGGGCGCGCGAGACCACGAACAACCCGATCCAGTGGGGGGCGCTCATGGGGCGCTTCCGCTACTGGATCCGCGAGGCCGGCGCGCGCTACGGCGACGTCGCGCGCACGCTCGACCCCGACTGGAGCCCCGACCGGAGCTGGGCCGCGCTGCTCGGCCTCGACCCCGAGACCATCGCGCGCAACCGCGAGATCCGCGAGCTCTTCAGCAACCCCCCGACGCCCTCGCTCGAGGCGCCCCTCGACGAGGCCGCGCTCCACAACTGGCTGGCCCGCGCGCTGACGTACTCCGACACGCACCTGGGCGTGATCATCAACGCGATGCGCCCCTTCAAGGACCACCTGCTCGCGCTCGACGCGGGCGAGCTGCCGGGCGCCGACCGGCGCATGCGCCGCCGCTTCGCCAAGCTCCAGAAGGAGCTCGCGCTGCCGACGCCGTCGCAGATGCCCCCCCCGCCCGAGCCCGTCGACGAGGCGCCCCCGTCGCCGTCGGACCCCTCGCCCGACGCCAACACGATCCCCGAGGCGATGCGCGCACCGATCGTGCGCTACACCCGCGGCAAGCGCGCGCTCTTCGTGAGCAACCGCGCCGACCCCAACCTCCGCGACCGCCTCAAGGAGATCTTCGAGTTCGAAGACCTCGACTGGTCCGCGGGCGAGACCAAGCGGCGCCAGTCGCTCGTGGGCCCGATCCAGTCGGGCTCGTACCACTTCGTGCTCGGCGCGACGGGCTTCCTCTCGCACTCGATCGACGGGCAGATCAGCCTCGCGTGCCGCAAGGGCCAGGTGCCGTACGTGCGCGTGCACCGCGGCCGCCCGCTCGCGTGCCTGCGCGCGATGGCCCGCGAGCTGGGGCTCGAGGAGCACAGCTCGCACCGCGCGGCGCTCGACGAGGTCTGAGCGCGCTAGCTCGCGGTGAGCACCAGCCACGAGACCATGCGACGGCGCACGCGCACCTGATACGAGCGGGGCGCGCGCGAGCCCGTCACCGTCGCGAAGCCGTCGCCCGACGCGGGCACGGCCACGTTCGGCAGGATCGCGAAGCCGCGCGGCCCGGTGCCCGAGACGGACATCTCCATGATGCCCGAGGGGCCGTCGTAGAGCGTCGGCGACGCCTGCCCGTCGGCGGTGACCGTCACGTTCGAGACGGCCGCGGCGCCCTCGGCGCGCGACTCGCGCACCCACACGGCGATCACCGCGCGGTCGTCGGCCTGCGTGAGCGTCTGCGCGTTGAGCGCCACGCGCAGCGTGTCGTCGGTGAACGCACGGAGCTCCACCGAGCGCGTCTCCGCGGGCAGTTCGAACATCGTCCCGATGTTGCCCATCACGGGGAAGGTCAGCTCGAGCCAGAACGACGGCAGCCCCGTGGCCGGCGAGACGCCCACCGGCGGCACGCCTGGCAGCGTGAAGTCTCCCGTGCCCGTGGTCGCCGTCTCGACCAGCGTCACGCCCGCGTCGTCCGCGCCTCCGTCGACGCCCGCGTCGACGCCCACCGCGGGCAGCGCGCGGAGGTTCCACCCCGAGGTCATCGCGGCCGTCGTCGCGCCGGGCGGCAGGTCGCGGTAGAGCCTCAAGGTGCCCGTGACGGAGGTCGAGGCGTCTTCGGGCGCGGTCGCGTCGGGGGTCGTGGCGCCGCTGTCGAACGTCGGTGGCGTCGGGGGCGTCGGCGGCGTCGGGCCGACGGGGCCACCCCTGCACGGGGGCCCGCCGTCGACGGGCACGCAGAGCGAGCTGTTGGTGCCTGGGCGGTCGGAGGACGTGGAGCACCCGAGGGCGAGCGCCCCCAGCGCGAGGAGCACGACGGGTTCGCGGATCATTTCCCGAGAGGCTACGCCACGGGCGCGGCGCTGTCGCGAAACCGGCGGAGCCGCTCGGCGCGAGCCTTCAGGTGGCGCGACACGGGCACGAGGGCGATCACGATGAGCACCGAGATGAGCTGCGAGGTGCTGAGCCCGAGCGCGCCCCCGCGGTCGTCGTTGCGCAAGACCTCGAGCGCCGCGCGCAGCACCGAGTACGCGCCGAGGAAGAACACGAACACCTGCCCGTCGTAGCGCTTGCGGGGGTTCACCACCGCGTACGCGAGCGCGGCGATCACGAGCGAGCCGAGCGACTCGTAGAGCTGCGTGGCGTGCACGGGCAGCGCGGCGAAGGCCTCGCTGTGGAGCCGGTGGGCCTTGAACTGCGCCTCGCTCGCAGGGCTCCACGCGGGGAAGTACGCCGCGAGGGGGCCGTGGTACTCGACGCCGAAGCAGCACCCCGCGAGGAAGCAGCCCATGCGCCCCCACGCGAGCCCGAGCGCCACCGAGAAGCCCGCCATGTCGGCGGCCTTGAGGAAGGGAAAGCCCTCGCGCCGGAGGAAGTACATCGCGTAGCCCACCGCGCCGATGAGCCCGCCGTAGTAGGTGAGGCCCCCGGCCCAGAACGCGGCCCACGCGAAGCAGTTGGCCTCGCGGGGGTGGCAGACCTGGCGGGCCTCGTCCCAGAGGCCGTCGACCGAGCGGTGCAGGCAGTGCGAGCGCGAGATGTGCCAGTCGACCTTCGAGGGGTCGGTGCAGAGGTGCACGTAGTCCCAGAAGTACCCGTCGGCGATCACGTGCAGGATGCGCGAGCCGATCACGCCCGCGATCACCATGGCGAGCCCGAGGTCGATGATCACCTCGCGGTCGAGGCCGAGGCGCGCGACCTGCCGCGCGCCGACGTACGTGGCGAGCGCGAAGCCGATCGAGAGCATGGCGAAGTACGCCGGCACGTCGATGCCCAGCAGGCTGAAGATCACGGGGCGCATCGGGAGCTCCTGACGGGTCGCGCGGCGGCGCGACCGGACGCTAGGCCGCGGTCGCGGCGGGCTTCGCGGCGGCGGCGGGGGTCTTGCGCGCGCGCTGCGGGCCGATGACGTACTCGAGCAGCATCAGGCCGATGCCGACGGTGATCGCGATGTCGGCGACGTTGTACGTCGGCCAGTGCGCGCTCTGGCGCCAGTGCATGTGGATGAAGTCGACCACGAACCCGAGGCGCACGCGGTCGACGAGGTTGCCGATGGCGCCGCCGAGCACGAGCGGCAGCGCCCACTTCGTCGCGGTCTGGCCCCGCTCGAGCCCGCGGTAGAGGTGCACGATGAACGCGATGGCCCCCACGGTCACGAGCAGAAAGAAGGGCCTGCGCACCGCCTCGCTGGCGCCGTGCAACAGCCCCCACGCGCCGCCGCAGTTCTCCGCGTACTGAAAATCGAGGTAGTCGCGGATGATGGGGATCTCTCGGACGCTCATGCGCTGCGGGAGGTAGTGGCGCATGCCCGGCGGCGGGGTGCAGAGCGGCGGCGGGCTCGACTGCTCGCGCGAGAGCGCCTTGAGCGCCCAGGCCTTGCTCCAGAGGTCGGCGCCCGCGGTGACGATCGAGACGCTCGCGAGAAAGGCCCAGTCGCCCGGCGTGAGGCGGTGCGGGGCCTCGGCGGGCGTGACGAGCTTCTCGCTCTCGGTCTTCGCGACCTCGGGCGATGGCTCGCGGTCGGCCGCGCGGGGGGTCTCAGCCGGGGTCTCGCCCGAGGGCTTTTCGTTCGCTTCGTCGCTCATGGTGGTGGGTGGCGGTGGAACGCCGCGGGGCCGCGCCGTGATTCCGCCGTGGCGGCGTATCACACCGGGGCGCGGCGTTCCAGCGGAGGGGTGTGCGTCAGCCGCCCGAGGCGCCGGGCACGCGGCCGGCGGCGGCGTCTTCTTGCGCGCGGGCGTAGTCGTCGGGGTTGCCGATGTCGAGCCAGTACGCCTCGTTGCGCCACGCGCCCACGCGCTCGCCGGCCGCGATGAGCCGGGTCACCAGGTCGGGGAAGTCGAGGTACTCGTCCTTCGCGATGTGCCCGAGCACGCGCGGCTCGTAGACGTACACGCCCATCGAGACGTCGTAGTGCAGCACGGGCTTCTCGGTGTACCGCGTCACGCGCCCGCCCTCGTCGATGTCGAGCACGCCGAGGCCGAGCTTCACGGGCTTGCGGTGCACGGCCACGGTGAGCGCCGCGCCGCTCTGCCGGTGGTGCTCGACGAGGGCCTTGAAATCGAGGCCCGTGAGCAGGTCGCCGTTGCACACGAGGAAGGTCTCGTCGAGGCCCTCGATGCGCGCGAGGGGCCCCGCGGTGCCCGAGGGCTTCACGTCGCGCACGAAGCGGTAGCGCGCGAGGTCGCGCAGCGCGGGGTGGCCCGCGACGTAGGCCATGATGAGCTCGGCCAGGTGGTCGACGGCGAAGGTGATCTCGGTGATGCCCGAGCGCACGAGCGAGCGCACCAGGATCTCGAGCACCGCGCGGTCGCCCACGGGCACCAGGGGCTTGGGGAAGGCCACGGTGAAGGGCGCGAGGCGCCGTCCGCGCCCGCCCGCGAGGATGACCGCCTTCACACCTGGTACTCCTCCGGGCGGTAGCGCCCGATGCTCGCGCGCACGTACTCGCAGACCCGCGCGAGGCCCTCGTCGAGCGAGACCGCGGGCGCCCACCCGAGCACCGCGCGCGCGAGCGTGGCGTCGGCGCAGAGGCGCTCGACCTCGCTCGCGGGCGGCCGCGTGCGCGCGTCGTCGGTCACCACGCGAAGGTCGCGCCCCGCGATCGAGATGCAGCGCCGCGCGAGGTCGCCGATCGAGATCTCGCGGCCCGTGCCGAGGTTGAGCGTGCGGCCGAGGGCCTCGGGGCGCTCGGCGGCGAGGATCATCCCCGCGACGGTGTCGCCCACGAAGTTGAGGTCGCGCGTGGGCGAGAGCGACCCGAGGCGCACCTCGGGGCGCGTGAGGGCCTGCGCGAAGATCGTCGGGATCACCGCGCGCGCGCTCTGCCGCGGGCCGTAGGTGTTGAAGGGGCGCACCGTGACCGCGGGCAGGCCGAACGAGAGGTGATAGCTCTCGACGCACTTGTCCGCGCCGATCTTGCTCGCGGCGTAGGGAGACTGGCCCACGAGCGGGTGCGACTCGGCGATGGGCACCGAGCGCGCGGTGCCGTAGACCTCGCTCGTCGAGGTGTGCACGAGGCGCGAGACGCCCGCGTCGAGGCAGGCCTGCGCGACGTGCAGCGTGCCCGTGACGTTGGTCGCGAACACCTGCGCGGGCGAGCGATACGAGAAGGGGATGGCGATGAGCGCGCCGAGGTGAAAGACCGCGTCGCAGCGGTCGACGGCCCTGCGCACGAAGAAGGGGTCGGTGAGGTCTCCCGACACGACCTCGACGGCGTCGCGCGTGGCCTTCGGCAGCTCGGCGAGGCACCCGAGGTCGCCGCGGCCGTTGTAGCGAACCATCGCGCGCACCGCGTCGCCGCGCGCGACGAGCGCCTCGACGAGGTGGCTGCCGATGAAGCCTCCGGCGCCCGTGACCAGGACCCTGCGTGCCATGGGCGCGGGCATCTACACCTCGGCGCGGCGGCCGTCGAGGGGGGCGGTGGGTACCGCAATACACGCGCCCGGGATTCTGCTATGAGCACCGCCACGCCAACCATGTCGGACCCTTCGGAACCCACTGAGCCCACCCCCGCGGAGCGCGCGGCCGACGACGCGGCCCCCGCGGAGAAGCCCGCAGAGACCCACGCCGCGGAGGAGCTCCCCGCCGCCGAGCCATCGCCCGAAGCGCCGCCCGAGGCGCCGCTCGAAGGGAGCCCGGGGCATCGCTTCAAGCCCGCGAAGCCCGGCGTGCGCGACTGGGTGCTCACCCTGGTAGGCGTCGGCGGCATGGCCGCGCTCATGAGCCTGCACGGGCACAAGCCATGGGGAGTTCCCCTGGGCTTCGTGCTCGCGGTGGTGGCGGTGCTGGGCCTGCTCGGCGTGCTCGGCGACTCGCCGCTCGACCTGCGCGGCGACGAGCGGGGCCCCGCGGCGCGCGACGCTTCGAAGCCCTGGTACCTCCGCGAGGGCGTGTGGGTGCTGCTCTTCGGCGCGGCGCTCTACCTCCCGCTCGCGGGCGCGTACGGCCTGTGGGACCCGTGGGAGACGCACTACTCCGAGGTGGCGAGGGAGATCCTCTCGCGCGACGACTGGATCACCACCTGGTGGGGCCAGGAGGGGTGGTTCATGTCGAAGCCCGTGCTCATCTTCTGGATGAGCGCGCTCGGCATGGGCGTCGGCACCCTCTTCGGGCTGAACATCTACCCCGACGGCGGCCCGCAGTTTCAGGAGTGGTGCATCCGCGTGCCCATCTGCCTGCTCGCGATGCTGGCCCTCTACACGCTCTACCGCGCCGTGGCGGGCGCGTGGGGGCGCCGCGCGGGCGTGCTCGTGGCGATGGTGCTCGGCACCATGCCGCACTGGTTCTTTCTCGCGCACCAGGCGATGACCGACATGCCCTTCGTGGGGCCGCTGGTCATCGCGGTGAGCATGCTCATGCTCGCCATCAACGCGAACGAGACCGTCGCCGCGCCGCGCAAGGTGACCGTCGCGGGGCGCTCGCTGCGCTTCTCGCTCTGGCACGTGGCCGTGGGGCTCACGCTGCTGCTCGCGCTGCCGCAGATCGTGTACCTCGTCACGCGGCCCATGATCGTGCAGTGCCCGCCCGACGCGCGCATGGCGCAGTGCGAGGAGATGCTGCGCATGAACCGCATCGGGGGCTTCCAGTTCCCGGTGGAGACCTACTTCTACGGCTCGGCGTTCAACTCGTCGCCCGAGGGCCTCGCGGCGAGCGTGCCGGGCTCGCCGGGCTGGGAGCGCCTCGCCAACGTCGTCCCGTTCTTCCCCTCGGCGGTGCAGGGCCTCCTGTGGGCGGTGCTCGGCGCCGCGGCGATGTGGATGCTCCGCCGCGAGCGCCGCGAGCGCCACCTCTACTTCGTGCTCTTCTACCTCGGGTGCGCCGTCGCCACGATGGGCAAGGGGCCCGCGGGCCTCGCCATCCCCGGCGCCATCGCCGCCGCCTACCTCGTCACCTCGGGCGAGTGGCGGCTCTTTCGCCACGCGCGCGTGCTCACGGGGATCTTGATCTTCCTCGTGGTGGGCATGCCCTGGTACGTCGCCATCCTGGGGCGCCTCGGCAACGAGTTCTTCGACCGCTTCGTGGTGCACGACATCATCAACCGCACCATCGTGGGCGTGCACGGCGACACGGGCTCGGTGCGCTACTTCCTCTGGCAGCTCGGGTACGCGATGTTCCCGTGGTCGGGCCTCGTGCCCGTGGCGCTCGTGGGCTGGCGCCAGATCGTGCCGCGCGACGCCACGCGCGAGCAGAAGGCCGTCGCCACCATCGGCGCGAGCTGGTTCATCCTGTCGTTCGTGCTCTTCAGCGCGATGATCACGAAGTTTCACCACTACATCTTCCCCGCGGTGCCCGGCGCCGCGGTGATGGTGGGCCTGCTGCTCGACCGCATGCTCGGCCGCACGTCGCTCGCGCGCGCCCCCTCGCCCGCGGCCTCGCTCGCGGCCACCGCCCTCGGCGTCGCGTCGCTCGTGGTGGGCGTGGCGAACTTCTTCGGCTCGCCCCGCGGGATCATCCCCCGCGCGGCCAACGGCGAGCTCCCGCCGGGTTCGAAGCCCCTCGGCTACGCGCTCGTGGCGCTCGGCGTGGCGCTGCTCGCGTGGTCGTGGCGCTCGCTGCGCCGCGCCGACGCCGTGGCCCTCGCGCCCGCGGCCGAGGGCGTGACCGCGCGCGTCGGCGACGCGGCCGTGGGCGGCGGCGGCGTGGCGGCGCTCTTCACCGGCCCCGACGAGCCCGACCAGCCCGCGCGCGCGAAGGAGCTCGCCAGCGACGACGACGCGTACGGCCCCGTGAGCTACGGCGCCATGGCCATCGCGGGTGCGGCGATCGTGGCCTTCGTGGCGCGCGACCTCGGGTACAGCGGCTCGTCGCGCCCGCCGGGTTACCAGCGCCTCCTGCAGCTCTTCACCTACCAGTACGAGCGCGCGTGGCCGAACCTGTCGTTCGACTACCACCCCATTCTCATCGGCTTCGGCGTCGTCGCGGTGGCGGTGTCGGCCGCGATGGCGGTGCACGCGCTCCGCGCCCACGCGGTGCGCGCGATGGTGGTGCTCGCGACGCTCTTCGCGGCGTGGGCGCTCGACTTCTACATGGTCGACGTCTCGCGGCACTGGTCGCAGCGCTCGCTCTTCGAGAGGTACTACTCGATGCGCCACCGCAGGCCCGACCGCGACCGCGTGGGCGAAGACGCCAAGTACGTGTTCGAGCCCATGGGCGCCTACCAGATGAACTGGAAGGGCGAGAACTTCTACACGGGCGGCCGCGCGGCCATGCTCGACTGCGGCGACCTGCCGTTCTGCAACAGCCACCCCCAGAACCACATCCCCCAGTGGCTGAGGGCGCGGCAGGGCGAGCGCGTGTGGATCATCACCGAGCGGTCGCACGCGAGCGGCGCCATCGCGCACGTGCGCGCCACGGGCGGCACGGCGCGCGAGGTCACCGACGAGTGGGACCAGAACAAGTTCGTGCTCATCGAGGCCACGGTGGGCGACGCGGCGGCGCCCTCGCAGCGGCGCGGCGCGCAGTGAGGTGGCGGCGGCGATGAAGGCGCGCGACCGCTGGCTCACGGCCGTTCCCCTCGCGCTGCTCGCGGGCTGGATGTCGCTCCACGGCCACCACCGCGGCGGCGTGGTGCTCGGCATGGCGCTCACGGTCGCGGCGACGCTGGGCATCCTCGGGCTGCTCGGCGACTCGCCGCTCGACCTGCGCGGCGACGAGCGTCCCGCGGGGGGCGGCGACGCGAGGCCCTGGTACCTGCGCGAAGACGCCCTCGTGGCCCTCTTCGGCGCCCTGCTCTACGTGCCCCTCGCGGGCGCGTTCGGCCTGTGGGACCCGTGGGAGACGCACTACTCCGAGGTGGCGAGGGAGATCCTCGCGCGCGACGACTGGATCACCACCTGGTGGGCCCAGGAGGGGTGGTTCATGTCGAAGCCCATTCTCATCTTCTGGATGAGCGCGCTCGGCATGGGCGTCGGCACCCTCTTCGGGCTGGGCTATCGGGCCGACGAGTTCCCCATCCACCAGGAGTGGTTCATCCGCCTGCCGATCGTGTTTCTGGCGATCGCGGCGATGGTGGCGCTCTCGCGCGCGGTGGGTCGCTCGTGGGGGCGCCGCGCGGGGATGCTCGTGGCGATGGCGCTCGGCACCATGCCGCAGTGGTTCTTTCTCTCGCACCAGGCGATGACCGACATGCCCTTCGTGGCGCCGCTGGTGCTGGCCGTCGCGATGCTCATGCTCGCGATCACCGACGACCCCGACGCGTTCGTCGCGGCGCGCGTGGTGACCCTCGGCCGGTGGCGCCTCCGCGTGTCGCTCTGGCACCTGACGGTGGGGCTCATCGTGATGCTCGCGCTGCCGCAGATCACGTACCTGCTCACGCGGCGGGTGATGTTCGTCTGCCCCGACGACGCGGTGATCGCGCAGTGCACGCAGGCCCTCGAGGCCAACCGGCTCTTCGGGCGCATCCAGCTCCCGGTCGAGACGTTCTACTCGGGCAGCGCGGGCAACTCGGGCCCCACCGAGGCGCTCTCGGTGCCCGGCTCGCCGCGCTGGGAGCGCGTCGCCAGCGCGACGGCCTTCCTCCCCTCGGTGGTGCAGGGCCTCGTGTGGACGGCGCTGCTCCTCTCGGTGCTCCACGCGCTGCGCCGCGAGCGCCGCGCGCAGGCGCTTCACTACGCGCTCTTCTACCTCTGGTGCGGCGTCAGCACGCTCGGCAAGGGCCCCGGCGGCGTGGCGATCCCCGGCGCCATCGCGCTCCTGCACTTCATCTCGTCGGGCCGCTGGCGCGAGCTCCTGCGCATCCGGTTGAGCCTCGGCGTGTCGGTCTTTCTGCTCATCGGCATGCCCTGGTACGTCGCGATCTACGGCCGCCTCGGCAACGAGTTCATCGACCGCTTCGTGCGCCACGACCTCATCAACCGCGTGACCATCGGCGTGCACGGCGACACGGGCTCGCTGCGGTACTTCCTCTGGCAGCTCGGGTACGCGATGTTCCCGTGGTCGGGCCTCGTGCCCGTGGCGCTCTTCGGGTGGCGCTTCGTCGTGCCCTCGACCGCCACGCAGGCCCAGCGCGACGTCGCGCGCCTCGGGCTCCTGTGGTTCCTGCTCTCGTTCGCGCTCTTCAGCGCGATGACCACGAAGTTTCACCACTACATCTTCCCCGCGGTGCCGGGCGCCGCGGTGATGGTGGGGCTGCTCGTCGACCGGCTCATGGGCGACGCGTCGGCGCGCGAGGGAGACGCGCTGCTCGTGCGGCTGCGCCCGCAGCTCGCGCAGGCCGCCGCCGTCACGCTCGCGGTCGTGGGCGGCGCGCGCCTCGTCGGCGGCATCAGCGGCGTCGTCCCGCGCGACGGCGCGCAGCACCCGTCGCCCGCCCTCGGCGCGGCGCTCCTCGCGGCGGCCGCGGGCGCGTGGTGGTACGGCTGGCGGCTCCACCGCGAGCGCGAGGCCACCGTCGCCGTGGCCCCCTCGCCCGACGACGCGAAGAACTACCGCGAGCAGGCGTTCCGCGCGGTGGGCGAGGAGTCGAGGCCCGAGGACCCCGTGGTCTCGACGGGCGTCGCGGGCCTCGCGGTCGCCGCCGCGGCGCTCGTGGCCTTCGTCGCGCGCGACCTCGTCGCGGCGCGCGGCACCCCCGTGGGCTCGGCGAGGCTCATCCACCTCTTCGTCTACAACTACGAGCGCGCGTGGCCCACGCAGTACCTCGACTTCCGCGGCGCCCTCCTCGGCTTCGGCGTCGCGTCGGTGGCGAGCGTGCTGCTGCTCTGCGCCGCGCGGCTGCGACCGTACGCGGCGCGCGGGCTGGTGGTCGTCGCGACGCTCTTCGCGGCCTGGGGGCTCGACGTGTACATGATGCAGGTCACGCCCCACTGGTCGCAGCGGCCGCTCTTCGAGCGCTACTACGCCGAGCGGCGCCCCGCCACGCGCGACCCGCGCTTCGCCTTCGACCCCATCGTCGCCCACCAGATGAACTGGAAGGGCGAGAACTTCTACACGGGCAACCACGTCGTCGCCGAGGAGTGCGGCCTGAAGTACTGCACGGGCTCGACGGCCGAGTTCCTCCGCACCTACGGGCAGGGCAGGGTGTTCTTCGTGACGGAGCACTCGCGGCTCCAGGGCCTGCTCGGCACGATCCGCACCGCGGGCGGCGAGGGGCGCGCGATCACCACCGAGCGAGACAACAACAAGTTCGTGCTCGTCGAGGCCACGCTCCACGGCCGCGCCGCGCAGCAGCCCCGGTAGCGAGCGCCTCGATGGCCGACGACACCGCCGACGACGCGCTTCGGGGCGCGCTGCGCGAGGCCCTCTCCGCGGCGCCGGGCATGGGCTCGGAGCCCGCCGAGCGCGTCGACGCCCTCGTCGCGGAGTTCCTCCCGTACGCGCGCGCCGTGGCCTGCGCGGGCGGCGCGCTGACCGCCGAGGCGCGCTCGCTCGCGTGGCTCTTCGCCTACCGCCTCGGCGACCAGGGCGTCGCGTCGTTCGCCGTCACCGCCGCGCTCGTCGCGTGGCGCGGCCTCGCG
>JBDHVF010000165.1:0-12143 GCA_039809605.1 Polyangiales bacterium
GATGTTGAGCCCCTCGCGCCGCTCCGCGGGAACCCCCGCGCCGGGCGCCGGGGGCGCGGGCAGAGGCGCCGCGGGCGGCGCGGCGACGGTCGTCTCGACGTGCGTGCGCGCGGCCGTGGTGGCCTCGGCGGTGGCCGTGTGCAGCCCCGCCTCGCGCGCGGCGGCCGCGGAGCCCACCCACTCCTCGATCTTGTCGCCGACGAACTTCGCCGCGCGGCGGAAGGGCGCGAACATCGCCTCGCGCACCGAGATGGGGTTCTCGACCACCTCGACGATCTCGGCGTCCCACTCCTTGCCGTGGTGGTCGATGAAGAGGCCGCGCTTGCCCACGCGCAGCCGGCCCTTCTCGCCCCCCGTCACCGGCGCCACGATCTGAAAGGTCTTGCCCCCGGCCTGCTTCTCTTGAACCGACGCGTACACCAGAAAGATCAGGCTCTCCGACGCGATGGGCTTGTGCTTCGCGCGGTCGTGCACCTCGATGCAGAACTCCAGCCGCCGGCCGTCGATCACCAGCGAGCCCGCCTCGACGAGCGAGGTCTCCTTCGGGCGGTAGATGGCCGAGAAGTTCACGAGGTTGTTCGCGAGGTCGAGGAGCCATCGCACGTAGAGCAGGAGCTTCTCGAGGTCGCCCACCGCGTCGATCTCGGGCGCCGCGGCCTTGTCGAGCTCCATGAAGCCCTTCGCGCGGTCGAAGAGCGAGCCCGCGAGGTAGGCGCGCACCTTCTCCTCGCCGAGCTTGTCGAAGCCGTCGGGCGGCATCGCCTTCTGCCAGGCCACGTAGGGGTCGAAGAGGGCCTTCACCGTGTGCCACGAGGCGCGCGTGAGGTCGCGCGTCGCGGCGCCGAGCGCGCGCGCGATGACCTTCTCCTTGAGGGCCGCGAGGTCGTCGCGGTAGAGCAGGGTGACCGACGCCGGGTCGAGCACCAGCACGCCCGTCGCGTCGGCGAGCGCGAGGGGCGCCGCGCGCAGGTGCGCCTCGATCGCCGCCGCGTCGCGGCCGTGCAGCGCGCGAAAGTCGTCTTCCTTGAGGTGCAGCAGCGCCTCGGGGGGAGCCTCCTGCCGCACGAGGTCGGCGTGCAGAAAGAACTCCTCGATCTTCGGGTCGAGCTTCGCCACGAGCGCCGCCGCGGCGGCGGTGTCGTCGCCCCACGGCGAGGCGTCCCGCTCCTTCGCGCGCCAGTCGAGCCACGCCTGCGCGCGGGTCTTGAAGGTCTCCAGGTGCTCGGCGTCCACGCCGTCGGCGCCGCCGCGGTCCTTCACGCCCCCGACGACGGTCATCACGTCCTTGAGAAAGTCCGCGACGTCGGGCTCGGGCGCGAGCTCGGGCGGGATCACCCCGTCGCCGTTGCGCAGCAGGGTCTTGTAGCTCCCCATGAACGCCCGCACGTCGGCGAGGGCGATGTCGTCGGGGCGCTCGGCCTTCTGCTCGCGGTTGACCCGCCGCGCCGCCGCGATGATCTTCGCCCCGTCGCCCTCGTCGCGGATCGCGTCGAGGGGGATCTTCTCGAGCCGCCCGACCACCACCGAGCGCCGCGCGAGCCGTTCGAAGAGCCAGTCGCGCGCCGCCACGAGCTGCCCGGCGCGCACGCGCCCCGTCCCCTCGGCGTCGATGTACTTCAAGAACGCCGGGTCGCAGTGCAGGTCGCTCAGCGGCGCGCTCGTCGCGGCCCAGCGCGCGAAGTCGAGCGCGTCGATCTGCGCGAGGTCGTCCTCGTCTTGAATGGCGAACTGATAGATCCCCCCGAAGTTCCGAAAGCGCATCACCATGGCGTCACCCCGCGCTGGTGTCTCGCGGCCCGCGACGGCGCGTCAAGGACCAATTCGCCCCTCCGTCGCTCCGTTGTCGTCCCCGCTGGATTGCGCGATCCTTCGCCGCGCGAAGGGTGAACGCGGTGCCGCACGGCGAACGCACCGCGTGGAGGTGAACCTCGATGTTCGTTCGAAGCTCGATGATCCGTCGCGGGTTGTTCGTCGCGCTGCTCGCGCTGGGATGCAACGGCACGGAGGACGGCGTGATCGACCCGTCGATCGCCGACGGAGGGGGAGATCCCGACGCGGTCGCCCCGAGCGACGTCACGTCGCCCGACTCCACGCCCGACCCCGCGGACGTTCCGCCAGGCGTCGACGCGGACCTCGACGTGAGCTCGCCGCCCGACGCCATCGCCCCAGCGCCCGACGGGAGCGCCCCAGCGCCCGACGGGAGCGCCCCGCCGCCCGACGCGCCCTGGTCGCCCGACGTGGGCATGGTGGGCCCCGGCGCTCCCGGCCCCATCGCCGACCCGTGCCGCACGCTCACCCCGACGATCCGCGGCAACCCGATGAGCCCGATGATCCACGGCACGCCCGGCCGCGACATCATCTTCGCCTTCGGCGCGAGCTACACCATCGACGCGGGCGACGGCGACGACGTGATCTGCACGGGCGCGGGCGACGACACCGTGAACGCGGGCGCGGGCGACGACTACGTCGACTCGGGCCTCGGCAACGACCTGGTGCACGGCGACGCGGGCAACGACGTGGTGCACGGCCGCGGCGGCAGCGACCGGATCTTCGGCGGCGACGGCAACGACGTGCTCTTCGGCGACCTGCTCGACGACGACCTCTACGGCGAGAACGGCAACGACCTGCTCATCGGAGGCCACGGCACCGACTACCTCCACGGCGGCGACCACAACGACTGGCTCCGCGGCGACACGGGCCACGACACCTTCGTCGGAGGCACCGGCACCGACACCGTGAGCTTCATGACCGCCGCGCCCCCCCTCGGCGGCGGGCTCGCCGCGGGCGACGAGGCCTTCGACGGCGTGGTGGTCGACATGACGGCCCACATCCATGGCGACGACAGCGCCGCCGACGCGCTGCGCGACCACGGCGCGGCCGACCTCATCCCGAGCGCGGGCGTCGCGACGGGCGACGGCTACCGCGAGGCCGTCGCGGGCGTCGAGGTGATCGTGGGCTCGGCCTTTCGCGACCGGCTCGTCGGCGCGCCGGGCGTCGCGCGCCTCGTCGGGGGCTACGGCGACGACGCGCTCGCGGGGCCCGGCGCGCTCGACGACGGACCCGGCAACGACACCTGCGGCGGCGCCCCGTGCGACAACAGCGCCGAGCCCCCCGACCGCCCCGCCGGCCCCTTCGCGTTCATCGACGACTCGGGCGACGACCTCGGGCTCATCGTGATGGGCGCGCAGGGCAACGCCAACGACTCGCTCAGCGTGGCGATGACCGGCACCTCGGTGTGGGTCACCTCGAACAGCGGCGCCGAGATCACGCCCGGGGCTCACTGCATCCACCCGGGGCCCGCGGTGCCCACGGTCGCGCAGTGCGGCCTGCCGCACGCGTTCCGCTACGTGCTCAGCGTGGGCGGAGACGGCAACGACCACCTCGACCTGCTCGGCGACTTCCCCCGCGACTTCAACGCGCACCTCTACGGAGGCAACGGCGACGACACGCTGCTCGGCGCCGCGAGCGACGACGTGCTCTTCAGCGGCCCGACGGGCACCGACACGCTCCGCGGCGCGGGCGGCGACGACGCGCTGCTCAGCGAGAGCGCCTCGAACGTGCAGACCACGCGCGGCCCCGACTACCACGACGGCCCCGACACGCTCGACGGAGGCAACGGCAACGACCAGCTCGTCGCCGACTACCCCTGCGGCGCCCACCACTTCATCGGCGGCGACGGCTGGGACATCGCGGGCTTCCGCCGGAGCTCACCCGCGGGCCTCTCGTCGTACCAGGGCATCACCGCGCAGTTCGGCGGGGGCATCAATGACATGTCGCACCGCCAGCCCTTCCACGGCCGCGCGTTCATGCCGGGCCTCTGCGCCTTCGACCCCTACGGCACCACGCTCGCGCCCGACCTCGAGGTGCTCGAAGCGGGCGAAGGGGACGACCACCTCTACGGCAACGACACCGACAACGTGATCTGGGCCTGGGGCGGCGACGATCACATCTGGGGCTTCGGCGGCGACGACGTGCTCGACGGCCACCGCGGCAACGACGAGATCTACGGCGGCGACGGCCGCGACTGGCTGCACGGCTTCGACGGCAACGACACGCTCCACGCGCGCGAGCCGAGCGGCGCGGCCGACCACGAGATCAACTGCGGCGGCGGCAGCGGCACGGTCGCCGACCGCGACCCGAGCGACCCCCCCGCCATGCTCTGTCGCTGAACTTCTGCGCAGGTGTACGGGCGCTGTGCATAGCGCTCCGAGATGATCCCGATCATCTCCAACCGCTGTGCATAGCGTTCCGAGATGATCCCGATCATCTCCAACCGCTGTGCATAGCGCTCCGAGATGATCCCGATCATCTCCAACCGCTGTGCATAGCGTTCCGAGACGATCCCGATCATCTCCAACCGCTGTGCATAGCGTTCCGAGATGATCCCGATCATCTCCGGCCATCGTCGCCGTGGCGCGCTCTACACTCCGCGCGATGCAGCCGAGCTACGAAGCGCCCACGGTCGCGCTCGAGTGCCAGCGCGCGGGCGTACGGCCGCACGGGCTCGCGCGCGCCCTCACGCGGGCGATGGGCGCGACCCTCGTCGTCGCGTGCGCGCTGTCTCTGGTGATCTCGGCCTTCTTCCCCGACGGGCACCCGATGCCAGGATGGGCCTCGGCGGCCATGGGCGCGCTCTGGATCTGCGCCCTGGCCTCGGTGCCCGCCGCCCTCGTCGCGCACGCGCTCTGCTGGCTGACGCCCATGCGCAGGGCGACGCTCGCCGTCGACCACCGCGGCGTTCACCTCGTGCGTGGGCGCGGGTCGCGCTTCGTCGCCCGCGACGCGATCGAAGCAGGGTGGTCCTTTCGCGAAGGCGCCGCGATGCGCGTCGAGCTCCAGCCCCGCAACGGTGACGTGGTGACCGCCGACGTGCCGACGCCCGCCGCGGCCGCCGCCGTGCTCGACGCCGCGGGCGTCGCGCCCTCGCGCCGCGCGCTGAAGATGCAGCTCGGAGGCGCCGCGAGCCGCGCCGCGATCGGCTTCGCCTCGATGGTGCCCGCCACCTGCGTCGCGGGCGTGATCGCCGTCTCGGTCGAGAGGCTCCTGCACCTGCCGAGCGCCTCGGCGGGCTTTCTGATCTTCACCCTGGTCGCGGTGAGCGTGCCCGCGGCGCTGCGGCTGCTCGCGCCGCCGAAGGTCACCGTGGGCAGCGACGGCGTCTCGGTCGACGCGGCGCTGCGGCCGTGGTTCGTCACCTTCGATCAGATCTACAACGTCGAGGTTCGCGGCGCCGACCTCGCCCTCATGCTGCGCGACGGGAGCACGCGGGTGATCCCCGCGATCGGCACGAGCCGCTCACGGCTCGAGGCGCTCTATGATCGCATCGCGGCGGGCGTCGCCGACGCGCGGGCGCCGCGCGACCTCTCGGCGAGGCTCGCGGCGCTCGACCGCAACGGGCGCGACCTCGACGCGTGGCGCGAGGGGCTGCGCGCGGTGATCCGCGAGCGCGACGACTACCGCCACGCGGGGCTCACGCGCGACGAGGTGGCCGCCGCGCTCGAAGACCCGCACGCGACGCCCGAGCGGCGCATCGGCGCGGCGCTCGCGCTGGGCGAGGCCGACCGCGAGCAGGCCGCCGCGCGCGTGCGCGTGGTGCTCGAGACCGTCGCCCACCCGCCCGTGCGCGCCGCCCTGGAGCGCGCCGCGGGCGGAGAGCTCGACGAAGACGTCGTGAACGCCGCCACCGAGGAGCAGGCGCGATGAGGCGACCGCGCGGGTTGTCGATGATCGTGGGCGCCGCGTCGCCGCGCCGGGTTCGCGGTCGTTCCATGCGTCCACTGCAGGCCGCTCACCCGGCGCTACCGAAGGTGGATCGCCCGGCCTCGGGCCGGGCTCCGGCACTCGCTTGGAAGCGCTCAGTTCATAGCGTCGCAGCTCGTTGCGCTTCGGGTGCGTAAGGAGGTCCTGATGATCCCCAAAGCCCGGCCCCTGGCCGGGCGGCCCACCTTCGGTAGCGCCGGGTGAGCGGCATGCGATGGACGCATGGAACGACCGCGAACCCGGCGCGGCGACGCGGCGCCCACGATCATCGACAACCCGTGCGGTCGCCTCATCCGGCGCGGCAACGCGGCGCACGCGACCATCGACAACCCGCGCGGCCGCCTCATCGCACCGCGAACCCGGCGCGGCGACGTGACGCCCACGGTCATCGACAACCCGTGCGGTCGCCCGCCCGTCGCGCTACCGCCCGCGCTCGAAGGCCTCGCGCAGCACCTCTCCCGTGGCCGTTCCCTTCTTCACGAGGTCGCGCGGGGCGCACTCGGCCACGACGCGCCCGCCGTCGCGGCCGCCGCCGGGGCCGAGCTCGACGATCCAGTCGGCCGCCGCGAGCACCGACGGGTGGTGCTCGATCACCAGCAGCGAGTCGCCGCGGTCGACGAGCTTCTGCATCACGGCCACGAGGCGCTCGACGTCGCTCAGGTGCAGGCCCGTCGTGGGCTCGTCGAGCACGTAGAGCGTCGACGCGCCGCCCGTCTGGAGCTCGGTCGCCAGCTTGATCCGCTGCGCCTCGCCGCCCGAGAGCGTGTGCGACCCTTGGCCCAGCGCGAGGTAGCCGAGCCCCAGGTCGTGCAGGAGGTCGAGCGGCTTCGCGATCTTCGACACCTGCTGAAAGACCTGCCGCGCCTCCTCGATGGTGAGCCCGAGCACCTCGCCCACGTCGTAGCCGTGGAGCTTGACCTCGCGCGTCTCGCGCGTGAAGCGCGAGCCCGCGCAGGCCTCGCAGGGCACCACCACGTCGGGCAGAAAGGCCATCTCGACGTGGCGCACGCCGCCGCCCTCGCACACCTCGCATCGCCCGCCGCCGTTCTCCGACGTGGTGTTGAACGAGAAGCGCCCCACGCCCCAGCCCCGCGCCTTCGACTCGGGCAGCGCGGCGAACATCTTTCGAATGTCGTCCCAGATGCCCACGTACGTGGCGGGCACCGAGCGCGGCGTGCGGCCGATGGGCGACTGGTCGATCGCCACCGCGCGCTTGAGCGCCTTCCACCCGTCGAGGCCGCTGTACGCCAGGGGCTCGTCGGTGGTGAGCCCGAGCTTCTTCTTCACCGCGCGCAGCGTGATCTTCTCGACCAGCGTGCTCTTGCCCGAGCCCGACACGCCCGCCACGCACACGAACCTCCCCAGCGGAAAGCGCGCCGTGGTGCTCTGGAGGTTGTGCCCCTTCGCGCCCTTCACCGTGAGCCACTGCGCGCCCTCGACGCCGCGGTCGCGCGCGCCCGCGCCCACCTCGACGCGCAGCGAGCGCGCCGTGGGAGAGTCTCCCGCGAGCACCTCGCTCGCCGGCCCGTTGGCGATGACGCGCCCGCCCGCCTGACCGCCGCCGGGGCCCAGGTCGACCACCCAGTCGGCCGCGCGGATCACGTCGGCGTCGTGCTCGACCACCACCACGCTCGCGCCCTTCGAAACCAGCGCGCGCATCGCGTCGACGAGCCGTCCGGTGTCTCTGCCGTGGAGCCCGATCGTGGGCTCGTCGAGCACGTAGAGCACGCCCGTGAGCCCCGCGCCGATCTGCGCCGCGAGCCGCAGCCGTTGCATCTCTCCGCCCGACAGCGTGTTGGCGCGGCGCTCGAGCGTGAGGTAGTCGAGGCCCAGGTCCACCAGCGTCGTGAGCTTGCCCTCGAGCTGCGAGAGCGGCGCCTCGGCGATGGTCCGCTCGCGCGCCCCGAGCGTGAGCTCGCGCAGCACGGTGCGAAGCTCCCCCGGCGTCATCGAGAGCGTCTCGTGATAACGCCGGTCGCCCAGGCGCACCGCGCGGGGGATGGGCGCGAGGCGCGTGCCCTCGCACTCGTCGCAGGGGCCGCCCGACTCGTTCAATCCGCTGCCCTCGCAGACCGTGCAGCGGCCCTGCGGGGTGTTGAACGAGAAGTGCCGCGGGTCGAGCTCGGGCACCGCCCGGCCGCACTTCGGGCACGCGCGGCGGGTGCTGTACATCCGAGGCTCCCCGACGCGGCCCGCGCGCTCGTCGCGCTCGACCACGCAGTGACCCTCGGCCAGCGAGGCCGCGCGGTGGATCATCGCGAGCAGACGGTCGCGCTCCTTGGCGGCGGCGCTGCCGACCCAGAGCCACACGTCGTGGGTCTTGGTCTTCTTGAGCGGCGGGACCTTCGTCGGGTCGTAGTCGACGCCGTCGACGCGCACGGCCTCGATGCCGCTCTTGCGCGCGCGCTCGATCACCTCGCCGTGAAGACCCTTGCGCGCCCTCACCGCGGGCGCCCACACCGAGAGGTTCGCCATGCCGGGGAAGTCCCGCGCCAGCTCGTCGACGATGGCCTCGGGCGCGCGCGCGCCGATGGGCAGGTCGCACGTCGGGCAGTAGGGCGTGGCGACGCGAGCGTAGAGCAGTCGCACGTAGTGGGCGATCTCGGTCACCGTGGCGACGGTGCTCATGGCGCCCGCGCGGGCCGTGCGCTGCTCGAGCGAGATGGCGGGGGGAATGCCCGTGATGGCGTCGACGTCCGCGCGCCCGAGCGACGGGAGGTACTGCCGCGCGTAGGGCGAGAGCGTCTCGAGGAAGCGCCGCTGGCCCTCGGCGTAGATGATGTCGAACGCGAGCGAGCTCTTGCCCGAGCCCGACGGGCCCGTCATCGCGACGAGCCGCTCGCGCGGCACCTCGAGGTGGGGCACGTGCAGGTTGTGCTCGCGCGCGCCCTCGACCACGATGCCGCCGAGCGCGCTCACGTCGACCTTCTCGCGCGGCCTCGCCACGGGCGCCGCGTCGATCGCCGCCGCGTCCCCGTCGAGCGCCGTGCGGAGAAAGGGCGCGAAGCGAGAGCGCGGCGACGCGGCGACCTCCTCGGGGGTGCCCTCTGCGACGACCTCACCGCCGCCCGCCGCGGCCTCGGGGCCGAGGTCGATCACCCGGTCGGCGCGCGCGGCCACGTAGGGGTCGTGCTCGACGACGATCACCGTCGCGCCGCGCTCCACCAGCGCGTCGAGCGTGTCGAAGACCCGCGCCACGTCGCGTCGGTGCAGCCCCGTGGTGGGCTCGTCGAGGATCACCACGCTGCCTTTGCCCGCCTCACCCAGCGCCGCGGCGAGCTTGAGCCGCTGGGCCTCGCCGCCCGAGAGCGTCGAGAGGCTCTGGCCCATTCGGAGGTAGCCGAGGCCCACCGAGCGCATGGGCTCCACGGCAGAGACGAGGGCGTGGTCGTCGCGAAAGTGCTCCACGATGGCGTCGGCCGACATGTCGAGCACGTCGGCGATGGAGGCTCCCTTCACCCGCACCTCGAGCACCTCGTCGCGAAAGCGCCTGCCCTTGCAGTCGGGGCAGAGGAAGCTCACGTCGGCGAGGAACTGCATCTCGACCGTCTCGTAGCCCGCGCCCTCACACGACGGGCAGCGGCCTCCCTCGACGTTGAACGAGAAGGTGCGCGTCGAGTACCCGCGAGCCTTCGACTCGGGCGACTGCGCGAAGCGCGCGCGGATGCGGTCGTACACCCCGAGGTAGGTCGCCGGGTTGCCGCGCGTCGTGCGGCCGAGCGGACCCTGGTCGACGTGCATCACCGCGCGCACCGCGTCGGCGCCGTCGAGGCCGTCGTGGGGCAATGGTTCTTCGGCCTGCACCGCGAGGGCGCGGGCGGCGAGCGCGCGGGTGAGCGCGGGGTAGAGCGTCTCCCCGACGAGCGAGCTCTTGCCCGAGCCCGACACGCCCGTCACGCACGTGAGCACGCCGAGGGCGAAGCGCGCGTCGACGCCCTTGAGGTTGTGCCCCCGCGCGCCGCGCAGCGTGAGCCACCCCTTCGGCGGGCGGCGCTGGGTGCGCGCGGGACCCCGCTCGCGCATGGCCTCTCCCGTGGGCGTCTTCGCGCTCGAGAGCCCCGACGGTGCGCCATCGTACACGACGGTGCCGCCGTGCTCGCCCGCGTCGGGGCCGAGCTCGACGACGCGGTCGGCCGACGCGATGAGCCCCAGGTCGTGCTCGATGACCAGGGTCACGTTGCCGAGCGCCGCGATGCCGCGCGCCACCTCGATGAGCTTCGCCGCGTCGCGCGGGTGCAGGCCCGCGGTGGGCTCGTCGAGCACCATGAGCGTGCCCGTGAGCGACGTGCCGAGCGCCGCGGTGAGGGCCACGCGCTGCACCTCGCCGCCCGAGAGCGTGCGCGACGCGCGGTCGAGCGTGAGGTACCCGACGCCCACGTCGTCGAGGTACCCGAGGCGCGCGCGGATCTCCGCCGCCACGCGGTCGGTGGGCTCGTCGGTCGGGGGCAGCTCCGCGAGGCGCGCGCGCAGCTCGGCGACGGGCATCGCGCTCGCCTCGGTGATCGACAGCCCGCACACGCGGTAGCGGTCGACCTCGGGGCGCATGCGCGAGCCGTGGCAGGTCGTGCAGGTCACGTACTTGCGAAAGCGCGAGAGAAAGACCCGCACGTGCATCGCGTAGGCCTTGGTCTCGAGCCACGAGAACCACGGGCGCACGCCGTCGAAGCCCTTCGTCCCCTCGAGGAGGGTCGTACGGTCGGTCTCCTTGAGGGTCTTCCACGGGGCGTTGGTGGGGATCTTCTGCTTCTTGCAGAACTCGAGGAGCTTCTTGCGCTCCCACTGCGTGGCCTTGGAGTTCCACGGCTTGATGGCGCCCTCGTCGATCGAGAGCGAGGGGTCTGGGACGACCTTCTCCCAGTCGATGTCGATGTTGCGCCCGAAGCCCCTGCACGCTTCACAAGCCCCGAGGGGCGACTGGTACGAGAAGAGCGCGGGCGAGGCGTCGGGGTAGCTCCGGTCGCAGTAGGCGCAGTCGAGCCCGCGCGAGAAGCGCATCGGGGCGCCGCCCTGGTCGACGAAGTGGACGTCGGCGCGTCGCCCGCGGGCCATGGCCGTGCCGAGGGCCTCGGCCACGCGGGTGCGCTCGGCCTCGCGCGCGACGAGGCGGTCGATCACCACGTCGAGGCCGCCGCGCTTCACGGCCTCGGAGGGGGCGACCTCGTCGAGGTCGCGGGCGCTGTTCTCGATGAGCACCCTGCGGTAGCCCTCTTCGAGCAGTCGCTCGCGCACGCCGAGGTAGCGCTCGGGGTCGTCGGTGGCGACGCGGTAGGTGACGACCACGCGCGAGCCGCCGCCCTCGACGCGGGAGAGCACCGCGTCGGCGGCGAGGTTGACGGTGCCGCGGCGCACCTCGCGCCCGCAGCCCTCGCACACGATGGTGCTCGCGCGCGCCCAGAGGAGCCGGAGGTAGTCCGCGAGCTCGGTCATGGTGCCGACGGTGGAGCGCGACGTTCGAACGGGCGCGCCGCGGTCGACGGCGATGGCGGGCGCGACGGGGTCGAGCGAGCCCACGGGCGGACGGTCGCGGCGCTCGAGGAACTGCCGCGCGTACGCGCTGAAGCTCTCGACGAAGCGCCGCTGCCCCTCGGCGTAGAGCGTGTCGATGCAGAGCGAGCTCTTGCCGGCGCCCGAGACGCCCGCGACGGCCACGAGCTCGCCGGGGGTCAGGTCGAGGTCAACACCGCGGAGGTTGTGCGTGCGCGCGTTGCGAAGGCGGGTCGGTTCCATGCGGGGGCGGGAACATACGTCCAGTGCCCCGACGCGTCGAGGGGCTCATCCCGGAGTGGGGCCCCTCACGCGAAGGGCAGGCCCGCGAGCATGTACCGCAGCCAGACGAGCTCTCGCATCGCCGCGAGGCCCGCGTAGAGGTACGGCTCGCGCCCCGCCGCGGCGCGGGCGATCGACGACGCGATGCCCTCGTTCACGGCGCTCGTGAGCATCACGATGGTGCCGTGCTGCGGCGCGCGGATGACGTCCCAGCGCCAGCGCGCCCGCTCGAGCGAGCCCGACTCGCCCGTGAGCAGCACCGTGCCCGGCGTTGTGCGCCGCCGGGAGAGCACGCCGTCGCCGCTCTCGAACGGAGAGCTCAGCGACACCTCGGCGCGCGCCTCGCCCGGCGGGGGTGACGCCACGGGCTCGCTCCTGCGCACGCCCGGCACGAGCTCGCGGTAGCGCGCCACGTCGTCGAGGCGCGCGTCGAGCACGTCGGCGCGGCCCCAGGTCTGGTGCGCCACCGTCGCCTGCGACGCGGCCCCGTCGGGCGCGAGCGCGAACGAGTACACGTAGTAGCGCCGCGGGCCCGACGCGAGGCCGAACCACGGCCCCGCCGGGCGTCCTCCCGAAAGCGCGTCGGCGTCGAGCGGGCTCGACACCGGCCCGGACGC